>CAIODK010000029.1 GCA_903856995.1 uncultured Burkholderiales bacterium | reverse complement strand
GGTTCCTCAGTGTTGCTACCTATGCGGGCAACCAACGCGAAGAACCCTTGGTGGACTCTGTTCGCACCGCACTCAGTGCGGCGGTGCTTCAGTCCGGCCCCCCCATCGTGGTTCATGCTGACCCAAAGGCCGCGAACCTATTTCAGCATTGGTTGACGCAGACCGAGGCCCGTTTAGAAAAGCAGTTGCAACGGCGCAAAGCAAGCACCACACAGCCAAATTTGGCCTTCGCAGCCGCGACGCCCAACGGCACACCCGATGTGTTGGCGCATGAATTGGCTAGTCCTCATTTGCGGCGTGAATTTTTGCAAACCGTTTGGTATGAAAGTCAGCGTGCAGGCTTGGCGCCTGATTTGGTGTTGGGCCTCATCCAAGTTGAAAGTGGTTTTCGTAAGTTCGCCATCAGCAGTGCGGGCGCACGCGGCTTTACACAAGTCATGCCATTTTGGACGCGGGTGTTGGCTGCCGGCGACGACAGCGTGTTGTTTCAAGCGCAAACCAATCTTCGCTTTGGCTGTGTCATCTTGCGGCACTATTTAAATTTGGAAAATGGCGACATGGTGATGGCGCTGGGCCGCTACAACGGCAGCCGTGGACAGCTGCAGTACCCCCAAGCCGTATTGGCCGCGCAAAAGAGTTGGCAATAAAAAAGCCCGCGGTGTTGGCGGGCTTCGTCAAAGGGCTTGCATCAAGCCGTGCGGTGTTTAGCCGTTGATGACCTTGGCCAACTCACCCGACTCATACATTTCCATCATGATGTCCGAGCCACCAATGAACTCACCCTTGATGTAGAGCTGAGGGATGGTGGGCCAGTTGCTGTATTCCTTGATGCCGTGACGAATTTCGGCGTCGTCCAGCACGTTCACGGTTTTGATGGCTTTGGGCTCCACGCCGCAAGCCTTGAGCACTTGTATCGCGCGGCCCGAAAAACCACACATGGGGAAGCTGGCGCTGCCCTTCATGAACAGCAACACGTCGTTGCCCTTCACCAGTTCATCAATGCGTTGTTGCACGTCGCTCATAGGTTTTCTCCAAAACAAAAGGTAATTATTTCACTGTCTGCCATTGTCCACCCGTGCAGCGCAAGATGCCCGCAAGGTCCGGACGGCTTTGTACGTTGACAAAACCTTGGTTGCCTAACAAGGTTTGTACGGCATGAGCTTGATCAAACCCATGCTCCAGCAGCAGCCAGCCGCTGGGTTTGAGGTGCTGAGCAGCTTGTTGCACGATCAGGCGAATGTCGTCCAACCCATCAGGACCAGAGGCCAGAGCTGACAAGGGTTCATGCGTCAAGGCGGCCAAGTGCGCATCGTCGCTGGCCACATAAGGTGGGTTCGACACGATCGCGTCAAAGGTGTCTGTGCCAAGCGGCGATAGCCATGAGCCGTGATGGAAGGCCACAACCACGCCCAATCGCTCAGCGTTGGCACGGGCCACGGCCAGCGCATCGCCACTGGCGTCCACGCCGCAGACATGGGCATCAGGGCGTGTGTGCTTGAGAGCCAAGGCAATCGCACCGCTGCCAGTGCCAAGGTCGAGCACTTCAGGCGATGGCACATCGGCAAGGCATGACAACGCCCATTCCACCAAGGTCTCGGTGTCAGCACGGGGGTCCAGCACGCGGGAGTCCACTTGCAGTGTCAAACCAAAAAACTCTTTGTAGCCAGTGATGTAGGCCACGGGTTCGGTGTTGAGGCGGCGCAACACGTGACTGGCAAAGACGGCTTGCACGCTGGCGTCGAGCGCATCATCGCCATGGGCCAACACCCATGCACGGTCATGCGGTGCGCGGCCCAAGGCATGTAACAAAAGCACTTGGGCGTCTAAGCGGGCGAGGCCCAAGCCTTGGGCCCAAGCCGCCGCTTGCTGCACAGTGTGTGCGTTGGTGGCTGTCGTTAAGCTCATGGTCGACCTTCCAGATCGGCCAGCTGCTCGGCTTCGTGGGCATGCTTGAGCGCTTGCATGGCATCGTTCAAGTCGCCTTCCATGATGAAGTTGAGCTTGTACAGCGTCAGGTTGATGCGGTGGTCGGTCCAACGCCCCTGCGGGAAGTTGTAGGTGCGAATGCGGTCGCTGCGGTCGCCGCTGCCAATCAGGCCCTTGCGCATGGCCGCGTCTTTGGCGGCGCGTTCAGAGCGGTCTTTTTCTTGGATGCGTGCGGTCAGAACTTTCAAAGCCTGCGCTTTGTTGCTGTGCTGGCTGCGCCCGTCTTGGCATTCAGCCACGATGCCCGTTGGCAAGTGGGTGATGCGCACCGCAGAGTCTGTCTTGTTGATGTGCTGACCCCCCGCACCGCTGGCTCGGTAGGTGTCGATGCGCAGATCGGAGGGGTTGATTTTGATGGCCTCAGCCTCGTCCGGCTCAGGCAACACCGCCACCGTGCACGCGCTGGTGTGGATACGGCCTTGGGTTTCGGTGGCCGGCACGCGCTGCACGCGGTGACCACCTGATTCAAATTTGAGCCAGCCATACACACCGTCGCCGGATGAGCCGCTATCCATGCGCACCACCACCTCTTTGTAGCCACCCAGTTCGCTTTGCGATTCGCTCACGATTTCGGTGCGCCAACCTTGGCGCTCGGCGTAGCGCATGTACATGCGCAGCAGGTCGGCCGCAAACAAGGCCGATTCATCGCCGCCCGTACCCGCGCGAATTTCGATAAACGCAGGGCGTGCGTCGTCTGGGTCCTTGGGCAGCAGCATGCGCTGCAGTTCGGCTTCAAGTTGAAGCAGCTCGGCTTGAGCGCTGGCAATCTCCTCTTCGGCCATGGCCCGCATGTCGGCGTCATCGCCCACGTCTTGCAGCATCTGCTGCGCGGATTGCAAGTCGGCCTCGCGTTGTTGATGGCGTGCGTAGCGGCCCGCTGTGGCGGTCACCTCGGTGTGCTCACGCGACAGTGCTAAGAACTGCGTCATGTCCTTCATGATGTCTTCGCGGGACAGCAAAAAATCGAGTTCGTTCAAGCGTTGCGTATGGCGCTCAAGCTGGGCGCGCAGGAAATCCTTCATGTTCTTTTTCGCAAAAAGAAATGTTCTATCGCATGGCGCGCACGCTCACGTGCCTGTGTGTCGCCCGCATGCAACTCGGCCATCGCGCCGTGCAGCATCTTTTGTGTCAGGCCACGCGTCAGCGCTTCTAGCACCGCATCCACATCGTCGCCCTTGGCGATAGCTTTGCGCGCACGCGCCAGCTCTGCGCCACGCCAGTCTTCGGCTTGGGCGTTGAGCTGTTGAATCAGCGGCACGTTGCTGCGTTGCGCCATCCAATGTTCAAAGCTCTGCACCCCTGCATCAATGATGGCTTCTGCTTGCGCCACCGCAGCTTGGCGGTTGGCTAGACCGGTTTGTACCACCACAGATAAATCATCGACGGTGTAGAGATACACATCTTCAAGTGATTTCACTTCGGGCTCGATGTCGCGCGGCACGGCCAAGTCGACCATGAACATGGGGCGATGTTTGCGAAGTTTCAGCGCACGTTCCACAGCGCCCAAGCCAATCAAGGGCAGGGTGCTAGCGGTGCAGCTGATGACCACATCAAACTCATGCAGGCGCAGAGGCAGATCAGCCAAGCGCATGACTTCGCCGCCAAATTGGGTCGCCAGCTTTTCGCCGCGCTCCAGCGTGCGGTTGGCAATGGTCATGGACTTGGGGGTTTTGGCTGCGAAGTGTGTGGCGCACAGCTCAACCATTTCGCCTGCGCCCACAAACAGCACGCGGGTTTCGCTGAGGTCCTCAAACAGTTGACCGGCCAATCGCACAGCGGCGGCTGCCATGCTGATGGAGTGCGCGCCAATCTCGGTCGAGCTGCGCACGTCTTTGGCGACTGCAAAGGAGCGTTGGAAGAGTTGGTTGAGCGTGGTGCCCAAAGCACCTGCCTCGGACGCGGCACGCACCGCGTCCTTCATCTGGCCCAAGATTTGGGGCTCGCCTAGCACCATCGAGTCGAGCCCACTGGCCACGCGAAAGGCATGTCGGGCTGCATCGGCTTCCAACAGGGCGTAGGTGTGGTCGGTCAGGGCGTCGGTCGAGACGCCGCCAGACTGCGCCAACCACGCCAAGGTTTGATGCATTTGGGCCTCATCGCCGGCGCAATAAATCTCGGTTCGGTTACAGGTAGAGAGAATAGCGACCTCATTACCAGGCGCAAATGCACTGCGCAAGGTGGTAATGGTCGGCCCCATTTTGTCGACCGCAAAAGCAAAACGGCCCCGCAAATCAAGCGGGGCTGTTGTGTGATTGAGGCCTAAAGCCCAGAGTGCCATAGTCGACATTATAAAATTGAACCACATGGGTCCTTTAGAACAAATCATTCACACCTTGAATTTCATCGCGCCGGCATGGGGCGTGGCCCTGTTTTGTGTG
>CAIODK010000028.1 GCA_903856995.1 uncultured Burkholderiales bacterium | reverse complement strand
GGGCAGACCAAGAGTTCAAGCAGTTTGGTGTCCATGGGGTGATGATAACTTTGCGTGTTGTGCGACAACCATCTGTTGGTCAATGGCAGTCAGGAGTTCGGCGGGAAGGGTGGTCTGCATTGGCACTGCCCAAGCGGTTGGGTGGTGCGCCCACAGTTTGACGGCATCTTTTTCGGTACACAGCACGTCGCCTAGTTGAGCGTCGATTCGTAGGTGCAGCATGTCGTGGTGGTCGTGCAGGGCTTGGGTGTGGTTGAGCGTCATCCCTTGCGCACGCAGCATGGCAAAAAACACCTCGGGCTTGGCAATGCCAGCCAACGCCTGCACGGGTGTAGCCCCCCAGCTTTGTAAGGGCCGTTGTGTGCCATCGGCCTGTTTTGCGAAATCGGCCAAGCGGCGTTGCACGGTAAATTCATGAGCCTGGGCGTGGCTAGATGTGTTGACCAGCAAGCAGGGCACAGGGCTGTTAAATGCGGCGCTGAACAAGGCCTTGCGAGGCCAAGTCTCGCGCAGCGGCCCCGCTGGCAGCAGATAGCCATTGCCAACGCCGCGTTCGTCAAACACACACAGTTCCAAGTCGCGCGCCAGTTGCCAGTGCTGCAAACCGTCATCACACACCAACACTTGCACGTCTGGGTGTGCGGCCAATAGGGCTTGACCAGCGGCCACACGGTTTGAAGCCACAAACACCGGCACTTGACAGGTGCGCGCGATCAAAAGCGGTTCATCGCCAACATCGTTTGCGTTGCTACTGGTTAGAACGGTTTGAATGCCACTGGCGTTGTCGGTGGTGGTGTCTCGGCCATAGCCGCGCGAAAGTACACCGACGCGCCACCCTTGCGCTGACAGGTGTTGCACCAAGGCCATGGTGATCGGGGTTTTTCCCACGCCACCCACCATCACATTGCCCACCACGATCACGGGCACAGGCAGCACGTGTTGCTTGAACAAACCGAGGTGATACAACCACCGGCGACATGCCACCAAAGCACCAAACCCCCAACTCATGGGCAGCAAGGCCAGCGCAAGGGCTTGGCCCCAACCGCCTTGGCCATTCCAAGCCTGGGTCAATGCTTGGCGCACGCGGGCCATGGCGTTTAGTCTGCCTTGCCGTTGGATGATTGCGCTGCAAAGGTGAGTTGGTTCAGCCCATTGCGGCGCGCCGCCTCCATCACCATCATCACGGACTGATGGCTGGCTTGTGCATCGGCGCTGATGATGAGCATCGGTTTGTCAATGCTTTGCGTGGCTTGCGCTAAGGCTTGGCTTAGGCCATGCACATCACGGCCTTGGATGGGCGACTTGTTCACGCTGAAACGGCCATCGCTGCTGATCGACACCAGCACTTCGTGTGGGCGCTCTTGTTGGACCGCAGCGTCTGCCACAGGCAAGTTGAGCTGCATTTCGGTGAACTTGCTGTACGTGGTGGAGAGCATCAAGAAAATCACCACCACCAACAAAATGTCGATGAAGGGGATCAGATTGATCTCGGGCTCTGGGCTCTTCTCACGATGGAATTTCATGGCCATGCTCTGAATGTCGTGATTACTTCAAACGCGCGCGCATGGACAGCAAGTGCCGCACAAAACGCTCCGCGTCCAGCTCGAAGCCAAGCACATAGGCATCCACACGGGCTCTGAGGTAGCGCCAGAACATCAAGGCGGGAATGGCCACGATCAAACCAAAAGCAGTGTTGTAAAGCGCCATCGAAATACCATGAGCCAGCTGTACGGGGTTGCTTGTGCCTGGGGCTTGGGAGCCAAAGATATCGATCATGCCGATCACCGTGCCTAGCAAACCCAGCAATGGTGCGGCGGATGCGATGGTGGCCAAAGCGACCAAATGTTTGTCGAGATCATGGGCGGCTTGGCGACCAGCGGATTCCATGCTTGATCGCAGGTCTTCCGCGCTGATGAGTGGCTCCGCTTGCATGGCGTGCCAGCCACTGGCCAACACGCGTCCTAACAGGGAGTGGTCATGCAACTGGGACATGATTTCTTCCGAGGGTAGGTTGTCGTGTGATGCTTGGAGCGCTTGTTCTAGCAATCCCTCTGGCGCGACCAAATGGGTGCGCAAACTGATCATACGTTCGATGATCAGGGCCAAAGCAACGACAGAACAGGCCAGTAGCGGCCAAATTGGCCAACCGGCCGCTTGTATGATGTTGAACACAGCCAACGCTCCCCAGAATTTGTTTTGCTGATTATGGCTCAGTGCTCCATCCACACGAACTGTGGATAACTTTGGGGATAAGCTCTGACTTACCCCCCTTCAAGCCGCTTAAATGGGCGATTTCAATAGAGTGACTTAAAATTAAGCGCATAAAAACCAAATGGAATCAATGACTTACACCGTAGCTTGGCGATTTCATTAGTTTCAACCGTTAAACCAAGCTATCTTTAATATTGTGGATGAGTCCTTCATGCCCCCCTCCGAATCTCTAGGTTTGACGCCACGTATTTGGGCCGTTGGTGCCCTATGCCGCGCCGTAGCTGATGCTTTGGAAGCACGCTTCAACCCCATCGCTGTGCGGGGGGAGATATCGGGCTTCACACGCGCGGCCAGCGGTCATTGTTATTTCACCCTCAAGGACGCAGGCGGCCAATTGCGTTGTGCCATGTTCAAGCGTGCCGCTCAAATGCTCGACTTTCGTCCTGTGGATGGTGAATTGGTTGAGTTGCGTGGTCGTTTGGGTGTCTACGAACCACGTGGTGAGTTGCAGCTGGTGGTTGAACATCTTCGGCGCGCTGGGCAGGGCGCTTGGTTTGAGCAGTTTTTACAGCTCAAAGCCAAGCTCGAATCTGAGGGTCTGTTTGAAGCAGACCGCAAGCGCCCAATCAAAACCATGCCAAGAGGTATTGGTGTTGTGACCTCGTTGGGGGCTGCTGCGTTGCACGACGTGGCCTCGGCCTTGCAACGTCGTGTACCCCACATTCCTGTCCTTTTAGCGCCCACCTTGGTGCAAGGCCCAGATGCAGCGTCCAGTCTTGTGCTGGCCCTGCAACAGCTGATACAACAACCCAATATCGACGTGATTTTGCTGGTGCGTGGCGGTGGATCTATGGAAGACCTCTGGGCCTTCAATGACGAAAACCTCGCCCGAGCCATCGTCGCTAGCCCCATCCCCATCATCAGTGGCGTGGGGCACGAGACAGATTTCACCATCACCGACTTTTGCGCTGACTTACGCGCACCCACCCCCACCGCGGCGGCTGAAATGTGTGCAATGCCCCAAGCCGAATTGCTTGCCAATCTCCAGCTGTGGGGTGGGGCTCTCCAAACCGTGGCGCATCGCCAGCTCGACACCCAAGAGCAGCGCCTTGACCGTGCCCAGGCTCGTTTGGGCCGCCCCTCCGAAGGGCTAGGGACAGAAAAAATGCAACTGATGCGCTTGCAACAACGCTTGCAGTCTGGCCTGCGTCTCCACACCCAGCGGTGTCAGAACGAGCTGGCCGTGCTGGCCAGTGGCATGGCGCGTGGCCTGCAGCAAACCCCATCCACCGCGCGTGAACGCTTAAACCGCGCTGCTTTGCGCTTGGAATTGCTGGACCCAAAATTGGTCTTGCAGCGCGGATTTGCATGGCTCAGCGACGCCGATGGCCTAGCCATCACCGCTGTTGCTCAAACCAAAGAAGGCCAAGCCCTGCAAGCAACCCTTGCCGACGGCGTGGTTGATTTGACCGTCGCGGCCAACCGACACATTTAGTTTTTACAATTCACGTTTTTACACAAGAGGACTTCATGGAACACACGCTCCCCGCACTGCCTTTCGCCATTGACGCTTTGGCCCCTCATTACTCCAAAGAAACTTTGGAGTTCCACCACGGCAAGCACCACAACGCGTACGTGGTGAACCTGAACAATTTGCAAAAAGG
>CAIODK010000027.1 GCA_903856995.1 uncultured Burkholderiales bacterium | reverse complement strand
CACCGCCGTGTACTTTCACGCGCACGCTGGTTTTGTCGGTCAAGCCCTGCTCGCGCACAAAGCGCACAAAGCAGCGCGAACCATTGCCACACTGCTCCACCTCACCACCATCGGCGTTGTGGATGACGTATTCAAAGTCCACATCAGGTTGAGGCGCGGGGCGCACGGTGAGTATTTGGTCTGCGCCCACGCCAAAGTGACGATCGGCCAGAAAACGATAGTGGGCGGGCGTCAGGTTCAAGCGCTGGGTGGTCTCATCCAAGACCACGAAGTCGTTGCCTGCGCCCTGCATTTTGGTGAAGCGGATTCGCATGGGCTGATTATCGGGCACGCCGCTGTCACCGAGTGGTCATCTCTTAGACGGTCTTGGATTTATGCTCACGCCCTTATTTCAACCCACCACCAACCCACATGCGCATTCCAGCCTGGACCCCCGAACAAAAACCCCAACCGCAAGATTTGGTCGACGCCATCTTGGCCCGTCGCGGCGGTGAGCTCATCAACCTCGACCGCGCTTTGCTATGGAGCGAGCCCGTGGCACGCGGTTGGAACGTGTATTTGAAAAATGTGCGCACAGGCCTGCCCACCAGCCGCAAGCTGTGCGAGCTGGGTATTTGCACCGTGGCGCTGTTGACCGGTGCCACCTACGAGTACCACCACCACGCACCAGATTTCCTAACTGCCGGCGGCACGCAGGCCGAACTCGACGCCCTGAACCGCGTGGTGCAAGGCGATGCGCGCCAGCCTGTCACGGATGCAGCCTTGGGTGAGACGGAACGCTGGGTCGTGCAATACGCCGCGCAAATGACGCGCGACGTGCAGGTGCAAGACACCGTGTTCGCCGCACTGAAAGCACGCTTCACCACCACCGAGCTGGTAGAGCTGACCACCGCGATCGCCACCTACAACATGGTGGCCCGCTTTCTGGTGGCGTTGCAGATCACGCCGGATGGAGAGCCCACCCGCTGAGGCTTAATCGGCCTTGATGTTGTTGTCCTTCACCACCTTGGCCCAGATGGTGACTTGCTTGTCAATGAAGGTGCTGGCTTGGGCCACCGTCCCACCGGTCACGTCAATGCCTTGCGCGTCCAGTTTCTTGGCGACCTCGGGGTTCTTCAACACTTTGTTGAGCTCTTCGTTCATGCGTTTGACGATTTCCGGTGGCGTTTTGGCTGAGGCCAACACAGCCCACCAAGCGGGCGCATCAAAACCGGGGTAGCCGTTTTCAGCAATCGTGGGCACATTTGGCAAATCAGCGGCACGCTTGCTGCTGGTCACCGCCAAGGGGCGCATGCGGCCACTGTCGATGTGCGGCTTGGTCACAAACACGGAACCGATCGACAGCGGCACATGGCCTGCAATGGCATCACTCATCATGGGACCGCCGCCTTTGTAGGGCACATGCGTCCATTCCACGCGGGCATCTTTGGCCAACAAAGCCATGGCAAGGTGGCCCAAGCTGCCATTGCCGATCGAACCAAAACTCACGTTCTTATTCGCCTTGGCTGCAGCCAGCACGTCGGCAAAGGTCTTGTATTCTGAATTCACATGCGTCGCCAACACCATGGGCGAGGTGCCCACCAACACCAAGGGAATCAAATCCTTCTTGCTGTCAAACGGCATGTTGGGGTTGAGGCTAGGGTTCACGCCATGCGTGTCAAACACCACGGCGAAGGTGTAGCCATCGGCAGGCGCTTGCACCACCGCGGCGGTGCCAATGACACCCGATGCGCCACCACGGTTTTCCACGATCACGGTTTGACCCAACAGTTGTTGCAAGGGCTGCGCAATGATGCGCGCCACTTGGTCCACCGAACCACCCGGTGGGAACACGGCGACCAATTTGATCGGCTGCTTGCTCGGCCATGCTTGTGCAGTCGCAAGCTGCGGCACGCTGAGCGCGGCCAAAGTAAGGGCAAAGCCCAGCGCGGTTTTGAATGTGCGTCGTTGCATACGTGTCCACCTCAGAGTGTTTGTCTTGTTCAAATTGTTGACGCAGCGACAGGCCAAAAGCATGCGGCTTTTACGCAAGGGTAAACACTCAGGCAGGCTCCGTTTCCAGCGGCTTCTCCATAATACGGACATGGTCCGATCTACACAACTCATCCACGCCCCGCACGCGCCCGCGCGCATCTTGCCCGCAGCCACCGTTTTGTTATTGCGCGATGGTCCACAAGGCCTAGAAATCTTGATGACACGCCGCGCCATGACCGCCAGCTTTGCCCCTGGGGCCTATGTGTTTCCGGGCGGCGGCATCGATGCGACCGATGCGCTGGCGCACCCGTACGCCAAGCGCCGCGCCACGCAAAGCGACTTGCACCTCACCCAAGCCATTGCCGCCATCCGCGAAAGCTTTGAAGAGCTCGGCATCTTGCTGGCCCGCCATGCCAACGGGCAAATGGCCAACGCCGCAGACATGGCCAAGCTCGACCGCCATGCCAGCCCTGGTGCGTTCGCCGCGCAATGCGCCGCCCACGGCCTGACTCTGGCTGCCGACGAACTGTTTGTGCTGGCACATTGGATCACCGACCGCGACCTGCCGCGTCGCTTTGATGTGCCCTTCTTGGTGGCCCGCATGCCCGACGCACAAACACCCGTGGCCGACGAGAAAGAACAGTTCGATCCCGTGTGGGTCAGCCCTGCCGATGCCTTGGCGCGCCACACCGAGGGCAACTTCTTCATCATCTTCCCCACCATCCGCACACTCGAGCGTTTGCAAAGCTTCGCCACCGTGGACAGCGTGTTGGCCGCTTGCGCCACCGAACAGCCTTGGTTCACCAGCTGCCCACGCGCCGGTTGGTTGGGCGGCAAAGAGGCTCGCTACATGGAGCACGAAGCGCCCTTTGGCGAACTGGCCCTGACCTGCCCCGACGGGCAAATGCTGCACCACCTCGATTGGGTCACCGACCAACCCGTGCTGTTGCTCAAAAACGTGCAGCGCCTCACCGCCCCCAACCCCGGCGTGATGACGGGCCCCGGGACCAACAGCTATTTGGTGGGCGACCCCGACACCGGCTACGCCGCCATCGACCCCGGCCCTGCCGACCATGAACACCTCGACCGTCTGTGGCGCGCTGCAGGTGGCAACATCCGATACATCGTTTGCACCCACTCGCACCCCGACCACTCACCGGGCGCTGCACCGCTGCAAGCCTTGTGCGAACAGCACGGCCACAAGCCACCCATTCTTGGCCTCGCCTCGCACCCCACCGCACGCGCAGCCAGTGCCTTCACACCCGACCGCGACGTGAGCGATGGCGAACGTTTGGTATTGCAAGGCAACGATGCCGCGCACACCTTGCGCGTCATCCACACACCGGGACATGCAGCCAACCACCTGTGCTTGGTGTTGGAAGAAGACGGCCTGCTGTTCAGCGGCGACCATGTGCTCAACGGCAGCACCACCGTCATCGACCCACCCGATGGCAACATGAACGACTACCTTGAGTCCCTCGACACGCTGCTCAACGCGTGCGCGCAAGACCGCATCGAGTTCATCCTGCCCGCGCACGGTTACGTGCTGGGCAACGTCTGGGATGCGCCACACGATGCACGCGCCTGCATCACGCACCTGAGGCAACACCGACTCAAACGCGAAGCCAAAATCTTGAACGTGATGCAACAGTACCCTGACGCCAGCATGGACGATTGGGTCAAGCTGGCCTACGACGATGTGCCTCCGCGCCTGTGGCCCGTGGCGATGCGTTCATTGCTGGCACACGTTG
>CAIODK010000026.1 GCA_903856995.1 uncultured Burkholderiales bacterium | reverse complement strand
CCTCATGCGCTTGCAAATGCACGCCACAGACCCAGCGATTTTGGAACAACGTCTAGGCACGGTGCAATCGGAAGGGTGTATCCGCATTCCAGCTTCTCTGAACCGATTCCTAGACCACTATGGCGTACTGGATGCGGCATATGAAGAGGCCGCGCGAGCTGGTGCAAATCTTTGGATCTTGCCCAAAAATCGCCAACCCATGCCATGGCCTGGACGCTATCTGGTGGTGGTGGACTCGGGTGCTAGCGAGCGCCCGGAATGGGCGCGTCTACCTAAACGGAAGTAAAGCATTAAAAAATTTGAGGTGTCTAACGATGAAACACAACGAACATAAAAACCAGCACATACCGCACCCTTTGCAAAATCACCGTGTCAACTTGGCAACCATTGCAACGTGGGCCATGTTTAGCCGTGGTCTTGAGCCAGAGTTTTCAACCGCCGTGCACGCGCAATTGGAAGAGTTCAAAAGCCCCGCACAAGAAAACCGCAGCGATATTCGTGATTTGACAACGCTGCCTTGGTGCTCCATCGACAACGATGACTCCCGCGATCTGGACCAACTCACTGCCAGCGAAAAATTACCCAATGGCGGCGTACGAATTTTTGTGGCTGTTGCTGATGTCGATGCTTTGGTTAAAAAAGGATCGCCCATCGACCAACACGCACGACTCAACACAACCTCGGTCTACACCTCGGCGCGCATTTTCCCAATGCTGCCTGAACAGCTCAGCAATGACCTCACCTCGTTGAACCCCAACCAAATCCGTTTGGCGCTCATCAATGAGATGGAGTTTAGAAATGACGGCGCTTTGCTCAATTCATCCATTTATCGTGGCCGCGTCTTAAATAAAGCCCAGCTCGCCTACGACGCCGTGTCCTCATGGATCGACGGCGAAGGCGATTTGCCAGAAGCTGCGCAACGTATTCATGGCATGGATGCGCAAATCCGAATGCAAGATGCGCTCGCCCAAAAACTGCGAAAAATTCGGCATACGCAAGGTGCGCTTGAGTTCCAAACATTTCAGCCCAGAGCACTGTTTGAGAACGACCGCATCAGTGACATCAAGCAACAAGTTCAAAACCGTGCACGTCAAATCATTGAAGAGCTCATGATTGCCACCAACGGATGCACCGCACGCTTCTTGGTGCAGCACGGCATTCCTGCATTTAGGCGAATCGTTCGTTCGCCCGAACGGTGGTTGCGCATTGTCGAAGTGGCGCATGAGTATGGCGAGACGCTCCCCAACGAACCGGATGGCAAAGCGCTAGAGAATTTTTTGGCCAAGCAGCACAAGGCTGACCCGTTACGTTTTCCAGACCTGTCACTGGTCATCATCAAATTGATGGGCTCAGGCGAGTACATCGTTGAGCGGCCACACAACGAACCCATCGGCCACTTTGGCCTTGCGGTTCAAGACTACACGCACTCCACGGCTCCCAATCGGCGCTTTCCAGACTTAATCACACTCAGACTCATCAAGTCGGTGCTGAACGGCACTGGCAGCCCTTACTCCAATGCCGAGTTAGATGAGTTGGCCGCGCACTGTACGGCTCAAGAAGATGCTGCCAAAAAAGTAGAACGACAAATGCGCAAGTCTGAAGCCGCGCTCCTGCTGCACTCACGCATTGGCCAGCGCTTCAATGGCGTGGTGACAGGCAGTGGAACGCATGGGGTTTGGGTCAGGATTTTCGAACCCCCTGCAGAAGGTCGCTTGACCGGCGACGTATCAGAACTCAAAGTCGGTCTACCCGTGCGCGTGCGGCTTGTCTCCACATCGGTCGAGCGTGGGTTCATTGACTTTGTTTTAACGCATTCGACGGACAACTTTTAAATCTGTTTTTGAATGGCTGTCAGCATGGCTTGGCATGACTGTCTGTATTTCTCTAATGTGCTTTGCGACAAGGCCAAAACGCTGCCTGCCTCGTACACACCACTTTGAATGGCCGTCCCAAAGGGTTTGCCCATGAGCAATGCCGCCCCCTCACTCGCATGGTCGGCGGTGTAGATGTGAAATCGACCTTGGGCCACGGCCTCCACCACCGGTGGGCTGAGCATGAGATTTTGCTGGTTGCGACGCGGAATCAAAACACCTTGCGTGCCATCAAGGCCCAAGGATTGGCAGGTGCGGAAGAAGCCTTCTATCTTTTCATTCACGCCGCCCACAGGCAAGATCTCGCCATGCTGATTGACAGCGCCTGTGACCGCAATGTTTTGCTTAAGCGCCAACCCCGACAGAGAAGACAGCAGCGCATACAGCTCGGCGCAAGAAGCAGAGTCGCCCTCGACGCCGCTGTACTCTTGCTCAAACACCACCGAGGCGTTGAAGGCCAAGGGTGCGATGTGTGAAAACAAGGCCGACAAGTAGCTGTGCAAGATGAGCACACCTTTGTCGTGAATGGGGCCTGATAACTTCACCTCACGCTCTATGTTCAGCAGGCCTTGCGTGCCCGCATACGTGCGTGCAGTCACGCGCACAGGAAAGCCAAATGCGTGGTCTCCCAGTTCGATCACGGTGAGTCCGTTGAGTTGCCCGACCTTGTCGCCCTGCACGGAGATGAGGCGCTCGCCCTCGGTGATCGAGTCTTGCAAGCGTTGCTCGGTGTAGCCGTTTCTGAATTCACGGGCTTGTATGGCGGCATCCACGTCTGCGGTTTCTACCAAGCCAGTGCCTCGCTGGCGTGCATGTGTGGCGCTTTCTATGACCAGCGATTCAATGTGTGCGAACAACGCGCTCTGGCGTGTTTGGTCTTCCACTTCGCGGTGTGTCCATTCAATCAAGCGGGCCACGGCCTCGGCGTTGAAGTGTGCAAGACCTAAACGTTCGCAGCTATGCGCCACAAAGATGGCCGAGGCTCGGTGGGTCTGCGCGTTCGCAGGAAAGCTTTCTGCGAATTCCACCTTGCACATGAAGCGGCGAAAGAATTCGGGCGCACCCTCTTGCAGAACGTAATACTCTTCAACAGAACCAATCAGCACCATCTTGACGTTGATCTGCACAGCCTCTGGCTCCAATGCCACCGATGCAATGGGGGAGCGATGCGCGCTTGCTTCTTCAATTTGCAAACGCCCACTGCGCAAAAAGCGTGAAAGCTTTTCCCACACCAAGGGGTCGGTCAACAAGTCGCGCACATGCAGCATCAAAAAACCGCCATGTGCTTTGAGCAAACTGCCCGCGCGGATGCGTGTGAAGTCGGTCAACAGCACGTCGTCTTCGGCTTGGTACTCCACGCTGCCAAACAAGGTCCGAAACACGGGGTTGTCCTCCTCCAACACAGGGGCACCTTGGGTTCCGTGGTTGTCCACAGCAACGTTCACGCGGTAGCGCAGCAGCAGCGTGTTGAGGGCTTCGAGACGTGTTTCCTCATCATCCTCATCATCGTCTACCGGTTCAAACAGTTCGATGTTCTCGAGCACATCGGCCGTCACATTTATAAAGTAGTGAGCGAGTTTTTCGTTGTCTTGCGTTGGCTTGGCTAAGGCTTGCTTGATTTGTCCCAGCTCTTGTTCCAGCATAGGTTTGATGGTCTGTCGACGCAGGGCGGCTAAACCTTCGTTCTTCACACGGTCGATGGGGCGTGTTTTTTCAAGGAAGTTCGCAATCTCTGCGCGCAGCTCGACCTCGGCTTTGTCGATGGCGGTGCGTCGCTCTTTGGGCAGCGCCAAGGCCTCGACTTCAGTGAGCGGCACACCTTTTTCATCGCGATAGGTGAACACCAAATGCCCATCCTCACGAAACAGCGAAAAACTACGTGCTTCGGCAAACGTTTCAAGCACCCCGTAGGCGCGGTCCTCTTCTTGTTTGTAGGCTTTCTCGATGTGTTCGCTCTCCACCTTGAAGTCCTGTGCAGTCAATCGTTTGGGAATGTCGGCGAGCAACGTCTTGGTGAGTTGCGCCATGTGCAACCGCAGCTTGCGGCCCTCACCTGCGGCGATGTGCACTGCGTGCGGTTGTTCTGGTGTCTCGAAGTTTTGCAGGTAGCACAGGTCAGGTGGGACAGGACGAGTTGTCGCCACGCTGTGCATCATTTGCTTGAGTAGGGTAGAGCGGCCGCTCCCCACCTCACCCAACACAAATAAGTTGTAGTTAGCTTGCGCCATCTCTAAGCCAAACCGCGCAGCGGTTTCCGCGCGCTCTTGGCCAATCCACGGAAGGGGCTGTGCCACCAACTCGGCCGTGCTGCCAAAACCTAATTCAATTGGATTGATGGTCAGGCGCAGGGCGCTTGGCGAGACGTGGGTAACGCCGTTGAATGTGCTCGTCATATCGTCATAACCTTTGCAATTTAAGATTATTATGTGTCTTGCTAATTATAAAAATAAATTTGATTAAATAAGGAATCGACTGTGGTGCAGACACGTTACAAATTGGCAGCTGTTGCCTTAGGCGTGGTCGTGGTGTTGGGGCTGTTTGTGCCGCGCGTGTTGTACGGGCCGAAGGTGCAAGTCGAGGCGGTGACCCAAAGCAACTTCCTACAAACCGTGGTGGCCAGTGGTCGGGTGGAGAACCCGCATCGCATCGATTTAGGTGTCCAGCTGACAGGCACCGTCACCGCAGTGCCTGTGAGTGAGGGACAAAAAGTGACCCAAGGCACAGTGCTGATCCAACTGGACTCTGAAGAGTTGCAGGCTGCTTTAAGACAGGCCGAGCTTTCAGAACAACAAGCGCGTGCCCATGTGCGTCAACTGAAAGAGCTGCAAGAGCCCATGGCCGAGCAAGCCATGTTGCAAGCCCAAGCCAACCGTGACAGCACACAACGAAATTTAGAACGCACCCAAGAGCTGTTTGACAAAGGTTTTCTAGGCAGTGCGGCCAAGGACGAGGCCCTGCGTGCCGCGCAAGTCGCATTGGCCCAGCTCAACAGTGCCCGCCAACAGCTGGTCAGTGTGCGCAAAGGTGGTAGCGAGACCGAAGTGGCGTATGCCGCGCTTGCCTTTGCACACGCGGCCGTGGATGGTGCGCGCTCACGCTTGAACTACGCCCAAGTCAAAGCGCCCGTCAGTGGCACGCTGATTGCACGCAATGTGGAAGTCGGTGATGTGGTGCAACCCGCCAAGGTCTTGATGGTGCTATCGCCCGCAGGTGCAACACAACTCGTGCTGCAAATTGATGAGAAAAATTTGAGCTTGGTGCGCGTTGGCCAAACCGCATTGGCATCGGCAGACGCCTATGCCACCGAACGCTTTGAGGCCGCTGTGGCTTACATCAACCCAGGTGTAGATGCACAACGAGGCTCGGTCGACGTCAAGCTCAACGTGCCCAAACCACCGTTGTATCTGAAACAAGACATGACGGTGTCGGTGGACATCGAAGTGGCAAGGCGTGAGCAAGCGGTGCTCGTGTCTGCGGCCGCGGTACACGACAAGGCGCTGCCTCATCCATGGGTGTTGCGTGTGAACCAAGGCCATGCACAGCGACAAGAGGTGAAGCTTGGCTTGCTGAGCAATGGCATGTTCGAGGTGTTGTCTGGTTTGAGCGCTGGCGACCATGTGGTTCCCCTTGAAGCCAGTGCTGTGACCGATGGCGCACGTCTCCGCGCTGTGACGGCTGTGAATGGGGCAAAGCCTTGATCACTTGGTTACCCTTTGAAGTCTGGGTGTCGTTGCGCTTCATGCGCGAAGGCAGGGTTCAAACTGCGTTCATCGTGGGCGGCATCTCGATTGGCGTGGCCGTGATTGTGTTTATGTCTGCGCTGCTCTCTGGCTTGCAAAGCAACTTTGTGCGTCGTGCATTGACGGGGCAATCGCATATACAAGTGCTGCCACTCAAAGAGGTGGTTCGCCCGTTGCGCAGTGACGATCGCGCGTGGCCAGAAAACGCAACCATGCAGGCCCCCTTACAACGTCTGAAAAGCATTGACCAGTGGCAAAGTGCGGCGGCACAAATCAATGCCATGCCAGATGTGATGGTGGTCTCGCCTGCCGTCAACGGCTCGGCCTTGGTGATGCGCGGTGATGCAAGCCGTGCCATCACGCTCATCGGCATGACACCTGAGCTTTATTTTCAAATCGTACCTTTGCCTGAAAAAATCCTACGGGGTCAAGCTCACATGGATGTGGACACCATTTTCATTGGCACCGATTTGGCGATAGACCTTGGCGTGACGGTGGGCGACAAGCTTCGCGTGTCTGCCGCCAATGGCGCGATCAACACCTTAAAGGTGGGCGCAATTTTTGACTTGGGCAACAAAGGTGCGAACAGCCGCAGCACTTTTGTGACGCTTCGAACCGCGCAAAGTTTGTTGGGAATGGCAGGACGCGTCTCTGTGCTCGACATCACCGTGCGCGATGTGTATGCGGCCGAAGTGGTGGCTCAGCGCATCAGCACGCTCACGCATTTAGAAGCGGACAGTTGGATCAAAACCAACGAACAGTTTTTCACCGCCGTGCATGCGCAAACCACAGCCAACACGGCGATTCGGTTTTTTGTGGCCCTGTCCGTCGGCTTTGGCATTGCCAGTGTATTGGTGGTGTCGGTGGTGCAGCGCTCGCGTGAGATTGGTATCTTTCGCGCCATGGGCATCACGCGCGGGCAAATTTTGCGGATCTTTCTTTTGCAGGGGGGCTTGCTGGGCATGCTCGGGGCCATCAGTGGGTCAGCCATGGGCGGCATCGCTTTGGTGTTGTGGCAGCGCTTTGAGCGCAATGCCGACGGAACCGTGATGTTTCCGCTCTCGCTCGAGCCCGCCTTGTTTTTTCAAGCCTTGGCGCTCGCCACGCTGACAGGTCTGTTAGCCGCCTTTGCACCTGCACTGCGCGCGGCTAGGTTAGACCCTGTCGTCGCCATTCGAGGGTAACCATATGTCGATCCAACCACGCCCTGTTCTTGACATGCGCGGCATTGTCAAAACCTTCAACATAGGGCAGCCCAACGAAGCAGAGGTGCTGCACGGCATTGATTTGACGCTGCAGCACGGCGAGTTCTGCGCCGTCATTGGCCCATCTGGTTCGGGTAAAAGCACGCTCCTCAACATCGTGGGTTTGCTCGACAGACCCACGCGCGGCACATTGGCTGTGTGCCAACAAGAAACCACCGCACTCAACGACAGCGAACTCACGCACCTGCGTGGCCACACCATTGGTTTTGTGTTTCAGTATCACCACCTCATCAGCGCGTTCAGCGCCATCGAGAATGTGATGATGCCCATGTCGGGCGATGCTGGGTCTTTTAATGACGCCATGCGCCAACGCGCGACGGTGTTGCTGGACAGCGTTGGTTTGCTGCGCTGGAAGGACTCGCCCTCAACACAGCTATCCGGTGGCCAACAGCAACGCGTCGCAGTGGCCCGCGCTTTAGCGATGAAGCCGGCCTTGATCTTGGCCGATGAACCCACCGGAAACTTGGACACCAAAAGTGCAGATGCCGTGTTTGAGTTGTTACAGAGTGTGAGTCGAGAGCAGGGCACCAGTGTGCTGTTTGTCACTCACAACGCAGCCTTGTCTGGCCGCTGCGATCGAACGATTGAAGTGGTCGACGGCCGCATCAAACCCTGATATCGCGTGCCGCCCCTGCGTTTGATCAATGTCAACAGTTGGCTGACTAAGTTTGCATCTGTGCTGAATCCGGTTAACCGTGCAACACATCTTTCATGCTTGGGGTTTAAGCTAACGCAATGGACACACCTTCTCAATTGGCCTTGCGTCGCGTCGCGATAGACACGTACCACGAGAACGTCGTTTATCTGAACCGCGAATGTGCAACCTACCGTGCTGAGGGTTTTCAAGCACTCTCCAAAGTTGAAGTTCGAGCCGAGGGGCGAAAAATTTTGGCCACACTCAATGTGGTTGACGATGACAACATCGTCGGGTGCGGCGAGCTGGGTCTGTCTGAAGACGCCTTTGCACAGCTGGCTGTCGAGAGCGGCCACAAAGCGACGGTCTCTCAAGCAGAACCTCCTGAATCAATGGGGGCGTTGTTTCGCAAAATTGACGGTGAACGGTTGAGCAAAGATGACTTCACCTCGATCGTGCACGATATTGCGCAGCACCATTACTCCAAGATTGAACTCACAGCATTCATGATCGCCACCAACCGTGGCGGCATGGATCGTGAAGAGGTCTTCTTCCTAGCCGACGCCATGGTGGCCTGCGGCCGTCGGCTCGACTGGCATTCCCCCTTGGTGGTGGACAAGCACTGCATCGGTGGCATTCCTGGCAACCGAACGTCCATGCTGGTCGTCCCTATCGTTGCCGCACATGGCATGTTGTGCCCCAAGACATCCTCGCGCGCCATCACCTCGCCCGCGGGAACCGCCGACACAATGGCGGTTTTGGCCAACGTCGAATTGTCTTTCGACAAACTCTCAGAAATTGTGCGTGAACACCATGGTTGTTTGGCATGGGGTGGGACGGCAAATTTATCGCCAGCCGACGATGTGTTGATTTCAGTCGAGCGCCCCCTGTCGTTGGACTCGCCAGCACAAATGGTGGCTTCTATTTTGTCCAAGAAGATTTCTGCGGGGTCAACACACTTGGTGTTGGACATCCCGATTGGCCCCACCGCCAAAGTACGTTCCATGCCCGATGCGCAACGCCTACGCCAACTCTTTGAGTACGTGGCCACACGCATGAACCTCTCGTTAGACGTGGTGATCACCGATGGCCGTCAGCCCATTGGCTTTGGTGTCGGCCCTGTGTTGGAGGCGCGCGATGTGATGCGCGTGCTAGAGAACGACCCACGCGCCCCGATTGACCTGCGTCAAAAATCTCTGCGGTTGGCGGGTCGTTTGATTGAATGCAACCCTGACATTCGTGGGGGGGACGGCTTTGCAATCGCCCGTGACATTCTTGACTCGGGTCGTGCGCTGGCTAGCATGAACGCCATCATCAAGGCGCAAGGCGCCAGACCTTTCAACCACAACCAACCCCAACTGGGTGCCTTGACCTTCGAGGTGCTCGCTGTCACCAGTGGTGTGGTGATTGGCATTGACAACTTGCATATTGCCCGCATTGCCCGATTAGCAGGCGCACCCAAAGTCGAGTGTGCGGGTGTCGACCTGATGCACAAACTGGGCGACGTGGTGCGGGCCGGTGATGTGCTCTATCGGGTGCATGCCGAGTTTCATGCGGACCTAGACTTCGCCCGCCAATTCAGCAACAAGCTCAGCGGCTACACCATTGGTGACGCGAAAAACCTGCCGCATGTTTTTGTGGAGTTCTGATGCCATATTCCTGCCTGCTTTATTTTGAAGACGAGACCCAATTCGCTTTGCAGCTCGCCCATGAGGCGGGGTTGAAGCCTGAACGCATCGACAGGCATCGCTTCCCAGACGGTGAGCTCAAACTGCGCTTGCCACCTCATTTACCTAGCCACGTTGTGCTGCTACGCAGCTTGGTCGACCCGAATGAAAAACTGGTGGAGCTCTT
>CAIODK010000025.1 GCA_903856995.1 uncultured Burkholderiales bacterium | reverse complement strand
GGTTCTCAGCCACGTATACGCCCACTGCGAACACAGCGCCTTACAAAGCAATTTTGGGTTCTGGCTCGAGTGAAGTCACCATCACCAGTGAGTCCACCGACACCCTTGCTGCCTTTGTTGCGAAGCTGAATGCGAACGAGAAGTTCTCAGTCGCTTACAAGGCTGAGATGAGCGGTACCACAGGCATCGTGGTGACAGCCAAAGACCCATCGACCACAGCGGCCAGCGTGATCACCAACAATTTGTTGATCTCCAACTCTGCCAGCGTGGCGTTTGGCACTGCCGCAGGCCTGACAGGTGCAGCCGCACCGTCTCTCTACAGCGGCAAGAAAAGTATCGATGACTTGAAGAGCCTCTTCAGCGTCAACGTGGACAACTCCATCGACAACGTCACCGTGGGCTTGGACCACTTGGTTGCGAGCATGTCCAAGTTGTCTGACACCGTGAGCAAAAAACTCTCGGGTACTCAAATTGCAGCCGAGTTGACCAACGTGATCGCGCGTCAATACGGCGACGAAAAGCCCTTCAACTTTGCCACCGTGGGCACGCCCACGTTCTTTGTGCAAGTGACCCGTGCGGACAAGACCGCGCTCGACGCTTTGCCCATCGACTTGTCGACACAAGGCGACATGCACAGCGAAGACTTGGTACGCGAAGTCCAAAAACAAATCAATGACAGCAGTGTCTACAAAGGCAAGGTCACCGTGTCGTATGACACCCAGACCCAAAAGCTGGTGTTTGCACCGGCCGACAACGCCAAAGTCACTGTGTCTAGCGACCAATCCGCCATGGATTTGGCCAACCCCTTGGTGCAAGGCGTGAACGACAGCACGGTCGGTTTGAAGCTCTCGCCATCGGTCGCTACCTCGCCGTTCAAAACCCTCAACGAGCAGCGCTACGGCATGAAGGTCGAATACGACGCTGTGAAACAAACCTTTGTGTTCAAGTCAGGCACCACGGGTGACAACTCTGGCCTGGGTATTACCGGCATTCGCCCTGGCAGTTTGGCGACACAGTCGTCCAAGGGCTTGGGCATGACGGGTGACCCCGCCAAATACGTGATCGCACCGTCGACAGTGGATGCCCTGCGCGGTATCAATTCGACCCCTGCGATGTTGACGGGTAACCCATTGGCCGTGAACGTGGACAACAACTTCTCGGTGGACGCCACCAACAACCAGTTCGTGGTGTCGGTCAACGGCATCACCGGCACGGTGGTGATCCCGCCCAAAGACACCTACACCCTTGGCACCTTCATGGAGGCCTTGCAAAACGGTATCAACGGTTTGCAAAGTGCGACCAAGAACGGTTTAACCGCTGACTCGGTCAACGGCGTCAAGGTCAGCTACAACTCAAAAAGCAATGCCATGGAGTTCACCACAGGCACTGCCTCTTCTGACTCCTACATCAAAGTCACCGGCGATGCGCGCTGGGGCTTGGACGGTTTGGATGCCAAGTTCGGCAACACCACCACGTGGATCAAACCGACACCCTTCAAAGACGAAAAAGGCGCGACGGTGTACATCGACGGCTTTGGTGCCGAGTCCTCCACCGCCTCTGGTTTTGACACCTTGCCTTCCTGGTCACCGGTTTACTTTGACAAAGGCGAGCTGACATTTGACACCGCTGGTAACTTGGTTTCCCCCAAGCAAGGCGCGCAGTTAGACACGGTGTACTTGCCAAACGGTAAGGGCGCTTTGACCATCAACATCGACTACTCCAAGTCTTCACAGTTTGCGTCACCGTTCTCGGTGTTGTCGCAGTCGCAAGACGGCGCACCCGAAGGTGACTTGGTCGGTTTGGCCATCAAAGATGACGGTTTGGTCAGTGCCAGCTTCTCCAACGGTGCACAAAAATCGCTGGGCAAAGTGGTCTTGGTGAACTTCGCCAACCCGTCTGGTCTGCGCCAGATTGGTGACACCAACTACTACAAATCATCTGACTCAGGCACCCCTAAGTACGGTGAAGCCGGTTCAGCTGGTTTCGGCACGGTGCGCTCCGGCGCCACCGAGCGCGCCAACGTCGACTTGACACAAGAATTGGTGGACTTGATCACCGAGCAGCGTAACTTCCAAGCCAACGCCAAGGCCATGGAAACCAGCACCTCGATGACCAACACCATCATCCAGATCCGTAACTAACCAGACGGATTAAGAGACTGATATGGACCGCTTATCTTTCAACGCGATGGCTGCGATCAACGAAGACCGTTTGATCCGGCAACAGTTGTCCAACGACATCGCCAACGTCACCACCGTCGGTTTCAAGCAAACCTTCGAAGCCACCATCCAGCCGCACCAAGCGGTGGGTGAGGGCTTTGACTCTCGCTTGCAACCCCGTCTGTACACCACAGACCGCGTGCGCTTGGACGCCGGCCCCTTGATGGTCACCGGCCGTGACCTAGACGTGTCCATGAACCACAAAACCGTCATGGGCGTGACCGCGAATGACGGAAAACTGGCCTTTACCCGCCGCGGCGACTTGCGCGTCAACCCTAACGGCGTGCTCGAAACCGGCTCAGGCCACATCGTGCAAAGCCAAGGTGGCGGCCCCATCACCATTCCCGTCGGCTCGACGGTGAACATCACCAACAGCGGCCAGATCTACGCGGCAGACCCCACACAACAGGGCGTGCCACAAGAGCAGCTGATTGGCGAAATCATGCTGCGCGATGCCAGCGCCACGCATTTGATCAAGCGCGAAGACGGTTTGTTTCAAGTTGACGAAAAAGCACCTGGCACGGACTTTGCAACTGGTTCTGAGCCAGTTTCTTTGACACCCAAGGCCCTTGAGGGCAGCAGTGTCAATCCAATGGCATCGATGGTGAAGCTGATCGAACAGAGTCGCTCTTTTGAGCATCAGATTCGAGTGATCAAAGAAAGCAAATCCAACGATGAGTCGGGCGCCTCCATGATGAAGGTGTCCTGAATTTGACAGATTAAAGGGGGCGATAAGCCATGGACGCATCATTATGGGTAGCCAAAACGGGTCTTGACGCGCAGCAAACGCGCATGAACGTCATCTCGAACAACTTGGCCAACGTGAATACGACCGGCTTCAAACGCGACCGTGCCGTATTTGAAGACTTGCTCTATCAAAACGTCAAACAACCCGGTGGCCAAACCACCAACAACACCTTGTCCCCCACCGGCTTGATGCTGGGTACGGGTGTGAAGATCAATGCCACTGAAAAACTGCACTTGCAGGGCAACTTGATCAACACCCAATCGCCGCTCGACTTGGCGATCATGGGCAACGGCATGTTCCAAATTCAAATGCCAGACGGCACCACCTCGTACACACGCGATGGCAACTTCAAAATCAGCAACACCGGCCAAATCGTTAACTCGTCTGGCTTCCCGCTGATCCCAGCGATCACCATCCCTGGCAACACGGCGGCTGTGACCTTTGGTCAAGACGGCACCGTGTCGGCAGAGCTGGACGCGGGCGGTGGTTCACAAAACATTGGCCAGATTCAAATTGCCCGCTTCGTTAACCCAAGCGGCTTGAAGCCCATTGGTCAAAACTTGTACGAAGCCTCACAGGCCAGCGGTGTTGCGCAGATCCTCACGCCAGGCCTCACCGGCGCTGGCGCATTGAAGCAAGGCTCGCTCGAAGCCTCCAACGTGAACGTGGTGGAGGAAATGGTCAACATGATCGAAACCCAGCGCGCTTACGAGATCAACTCCAAGGCGATCTCCGCCGTGGACGGCATGTTGAAGTTCTTGAACCAAAACATCTGACTGGGGTTCATCATGATTGCACTTCGTTTCCTCGCTCTGTTCGCCATTGTTTATTTGCTGCAAGGCTGCGCCAGCGACCCTGTCGACTTGGTGTTGCGACCCTCGCCAGAGTTCCAACCGGTGTACCCGCTTGCCGCTGACCGGCAAAAAGTTGCCACCGGCGGCATCTACAGCAACCGGCAAAGTGACGCTTGGTTCGGCCGTGGCCGCAATTACCAAGTGGGCGACATCATCACCGTCTTGTTGAACGAGTCCACACAAGCCGCACGCACACAAAACACAGACGTGAGCCGCGAGTCCAAAAACTCATTGCCCTCAGGCTTTAGCACCAAGGTTGGCAGCTTGTCGCCTTTCTTGAGCGGCGTCGACCTGAACAACAACAACAACAGCAGCAAGGGCGCAGGCAAAGCCGACCAACAAGCATCGCTGTCCGGCTCTGTGGCTGTGACGGTGGTCGAGATTTTGGCCAACGGCAACTTGATGATCCGCGGCGAGAAAAAGCTCGGACTGTCTGAAGGCACTGAAGTCATTCAAGTCTCCGGCGTCATTCGTCCGGAAGACGTGGGCCCCAACAGCACCGTGCAATCACGCCGCTTGGCCAATGCACAAATCGCGTACCGCGGTTCGGGTGATCTGGCCAATGCCACCAAAGCAGGCTGGGGTACCGGCTTGATGCACAAGTACTGGCCTTTCTAATATGAAAAACTTTTCCTCCATCCTGCGCGTGTGCGTCACCAGCCTGTGCGTCTTGGCCACGGGTGTCGCGCAAGCAGACCGCGTCAAAGACTTGGCCACGCTCTCCGCCCAACGTCCCAACCAATTGATTGGTTACGGCTTGGTCGTCGGCTTGCAAGGCACGGGTGACGATGCCTCTGTGCCCTTCACCACGCAAAGCATGAAAGCCATGCTGTCGCAAATGGGTGTTCGCATTGACGGCCCCTTGACCGACTTTGAAACCGCAGCCACCGCTGCCCGTGTGGACATCAAAAACACCGCTGCGGTGTTGGTAACGGCCGACCTGCCTGGCTTCGCCAAGCCTGGCCAACGCATTGACATCAACGTGTCGGCGATTGGCAAGGCCTCTAATTTGCGCGGTGGTAGTTTGATCATGACCGCCATGCGCGGTGTTGACGGCGAGATCTACGCCTTGGCCCAAGGCGCATTGACAGCGACCGGCATCGATGCCAGCGCCGCTGGCTCGAAAGTACAAATTGGTGTTCCCACATCGGCCCGCATTCCTGGCGGCGCCATCGTG
>CAIODK010000024.1 GCA_903856995.1 uncultured Burkholderiales bacterium | reverse complement strand
TCTGGTCGTCGCTGGAGCGATGGTCTGCATCAAGCGGTTGAAGCCAAAGAAGGTGTTCAGATTCAAGCTGAAAACCAAACCCTCGCATCGATCACGTTTCAAAACTATTTCCGCTTGTATAACAAGCTCGGTGGTATGACTGGTACGGCTGATACAGAAGCGTACGAGTTTCAAGAAATTTATGGTTCAGAAACCGTTGTCATTCCGCCCAACCGCATCAGCAAGCGCGATGACCAGTTGGATCGTGTTTACAAGACAACAGAAGAAAAATACAAAGCTGCTATTGATGACATCCGTGAATGTTACGAACGCGGGCATCCAGTTTTGGTCGGGACCACTTCGATTGAAAATTCCGAACTGATTGCAGAGATGTTGGAGAAGGCTAAGTTGCCACACCAAGTGCTCAACGCCAAGCAACATGCGCGTGAAGCCGACATCATCGCCCAAGCGGGCCGGGCCAAGATGATCACCATCGCCACCAACATGGCAGGTCGCGGGACTGACATTGTGCTGGGCGGTAATGTTGAGAAATCAATTGAATTGGTTGAAGCAGATGAGACATTGAGCACGGATGCCAAAAGGCAACGCATTGACATCTTGCGCGTACAGTGGACCAAAGACCACGAGGAAGTCAAAACCCTAGGCGGTTTACGCATCATTGCAACTGAGCGTCATGAGTCACGTCGCATTGACAACCAATTGCGCGGTCGTTCTGGGCGTCAAGGCGACACCGGTTCCTCCCGGTTTTACTTGAGTCTGGATGACTCACTCATGCGCATCTTTGCGGGTGATCGTGTCAAGGCCATCATGGAGCGTTTGAAAATGCCCGAGGGCGAGGCCATCGAAGCTGGCATCGTCACACGTAGCATTGAAAGTGCACAACGCAAAGTCGAAGCGCGTAATTTCGACATTCGTAAGCAATTGTTGGAGTACGACGACGTGTCCAACGACCAACGACGTGTGATTTACCAACAGCGCAACGACATCTTGGACGCTACTGATTTGACCGCTCAAATCGCTAGTTTGCGCGAAGGCAGCTTTACTGATTTGGTGCGTCAATACGTGCCTGAAGAATCGGTGGAAGAACAATGGGACATCGCTGGATTGCAACGTGCCTTGTTGCAGGAGTGGCTCATCGAGTTGCCATTGCACGACACAGTTCAACAAGCGTCTGCCATCACAGATGAGGAAATTCTTCAGCAGGTGATCGAGGTCGCCCATGCCGCCTTCCAATCTAAGTTGGACCGTGTGGGCATCGAGCAGTTCACGCCGTTCATGCGTGTGGTGTTGTTGCAAAACATTGACAGCCATTGGCGTGAGCATTTGGCCGCCTTGGATTATTTGCGCCAAGGTATTCACTTGCGTGGTTATGCCCAAAAGCAACCGAAGCAAGAGTACAAGCGCGAAGCGTTTGAGCTGTTTGGGCAGTTACTTGATTTGGTGAAGAACGAAGTCACCCGCGTGTTGATGACGGTCAAAATTGAATCGAACGAGCAAATCGAGCAAGCGGCCACCGAGTTGGAAGACCGCGCAGAGAATTTGCATAACGTGACCTACACAGCGCCTGATGAATCAGGTCAACCAGTGACCACGGCGGAACAGCAGACGTTTGCAGCTCAGATGCCTTCCGTCGGTCGCAACGAGCCTTGCCCATGCGGCAACGGTAAAAAATTCAAATTTTGTCACGGTAAGTTAGCCTAAGCCACATGTCTGTTCATCTCACTCCTCCTAACCCTGCGGACTTACATGCCATCGCTGGCGTGCGCATTGGCGTCACACAAGCGGGCATTCGCAAAGCAGGACGCAAAGACTTGACTTTGGTGTTGATTGACGAAGGTGCTTCGGTAAGTGGCGTGTTCACACAAAACCGATTTTGTGCAGCCCCTGTGCAGGTGTGTCGTGAGCACCTAGATTCGGGCCACGGCATTCGAGCCATGGTGATCAACACCGGTAACGCCAATGCCGGCACCGGTGAAGATGGTTTAAGGCGCGCACGCGAAACCTGCGAGGCTTTGGCTGTTGCGTTGAACATTGCACCGAATCAAGTGTTACCGTTTTCAACGGGCGTCATCATGGAGCCGTTGCCACACGACCGCATCATCGCCGGCATGCCAGCAGCAATTGCGGCGGCAGGGCATGCTGGCAGTGTCCAGCAATGGGTAGATGCTGCTGAAGGCATCATGACCACCGACACGGTGCCTAAAGCCGCTAGCGCGCAAGTGCAGATCGGCGGCACAACCATCAGCGTGACAGGTATCAGCAAAGGTGCTGGCATGATTCGCCCGAACATGGCCACCATGTTGGGCTATGTTGCAACCGACGCATGCGTCGCACCTGGTTTGATGAAAGAACTTTCTTTGGCTCTGGCTGAGGGTTCGTTCAACCGCATCACGGTGGATGGCGACACGTCGACCAACGATTCATTCGTGGTCATCGCCACCCACAAAGCGGAACACGCCACCATCACCAGTTTGCAGAGCACAGATGGCCAAGCTTTGTTGCAAGCCATGCTGCAGGTGGCACGTCAATTGGCGCATGCCATCGTGCGCGATGGTGAGGGTGCGACCAAGTTCATCACAGTTCGTGTCGAGGGTGGGCTCGACAGTGCAGAGTGCCGACAAGTGGCATATGCCATCGCGCACTCGCCCTTAGTCAAAACGGCGTTCTTTGCTAGCGACCCCAACTTAGGTCGTATCTTGGCTGCTGTGGGTTATGCCGGAATCACCGACCTAGACCAAACCGGCATCGATTTGTATTTAGACGATGTGCATGTCGCCATCCAAGGCGGGCGTCATCCTGACTACAACGAAGAAGAGGGGCAACGTGTAATGAAGCAATCGGAAATCACGGTGCGAGTGGTCTTGGGACGTGGTAATGCCAGCGACACCGTTTGGACTTGCGATTTGAGTCACGACTACGTCAGCATCAACGCCGACTACCGCAGCTGATGACAGACGCACTTAACCCCCTAGAGCGATTGGTGCAACGCGCCGAGGCCTTGATCACGCGCATCGAACAGGTGTTGCCGCAACCGATGGTGGCACCTGATTGGTCCGCCAGCGTAGCTTTTCGATACCGCAAGCGTAGCGGCGGTCGGATTGGCTTAGAGCCGGTGCGTCACGTAGCCCAACTTGGGCTGGCCGACTTACAAGAGATCGGCATTCAAAAAGAAAAAATTCAACGCAACACCGAGCAGTTCGTCAAAGGCTTTCCCGCCAACAACGTGCTGTTGACAGGTGCGCGCGGCACAGGGAAATCGTCACTGATCAAAGCGTGCTTGAATGCCTACAGCGCACAAGGCCTTCGCTTGATCGAAGTCGACAAAGTCGATTTGACAGACCTGCCTGACATCATTGAACTGGTCTCTGAGCGTCCAGAGAAGTTCATGATTTTTTGTGATGACTTGAGCTTTGATGATGGCGAGCCCGGCTACAAAGCGCTCAAATCTATCTTGGACGGTTCGATTGCGGCGGCAACACCCAATGTGTTGATTTATGCCACCAGCAACCGCCGCCACTTGCTACCCGAGTACATGAAAGAAAACCTCACGTACACCCACACCGATGATGGTGAGGTCCATCCGGGCGAGGGTGTGGAAGAGAAGATTTCTTTGTCTGAGCGCTTTGGCCTGTGGGTGAGCTTCTACCCCTTTAGCCAAAACGAATACCTGACCATCACGGCTCAGTGGCTGACATCCTTTGGGGTTAGTCCAGATGCGATTACTGCAGCTCAACCTGAAGCCCTGATTTGGGCTTTAGAACGTGGCTCGCGCAGCGGACGTGTGGCCTACCAGTTTGCGCGCGACTATGCGGGCAAGCACGCCGTCTGAGTGACTCCATGACTGACCCCTGTGTGCGCGTGGTCGATGGAGACCAACCGCGTTCAGCTGAGCGTAGTTTGGTGCAGGTGGCGGTGGGCGTTCTGGTGCGCACAGACGGATCATTTTTGCTGACCAGTCGCCCTGAAGGTAAGGCCTATGCGGGGTATTGGGAGTTTCCGGGCGGCAAACTCGAAGCTGGGGAGACTGTGGCGCAAGCGCTGTACCGCGAACTGCAAGAAGAAATCGGGATCACCATTCAAGACTGCGTGTTGTGGAAGACGGAGCGGATTGACTACCCACATGCCTTGGTACAGCTGAATTTTTGCAAAGTCACGCAATGGACAGGTGAGCTGCAAATGTTGGAATCTCAGTCGTTTGTGTGGCAACAGCTGCCCGTGACGGTCAAGCCCGTGTTGCCTGGCACTGTGCCTGTGTTGACGTGGTTTGCACAAGAGCGAGGCTTTAAGGCGGCGACCTACAGCCTCTGAACAAGCACCGTTTTATTGCAACGGTGTGTTTTCGAAATCAGCGTCGTCTTGCGGGGTCTGGTCGGGAAGGCGGTGCTCTTCGTTGGCCCATGCGCCTAAGTCAATGTTGCGGCAGCGTTCACCGCAAAAAGGGCGATAACGGTTAGCGGCCTCGTAGCGGCTTGGGCCGCTGCACTGCGGGCAGACAACGATACGAACCTCGGATGCATCCATGGCTTAAACGCAAAGAGCCATTTCAAAAGGTACGTCGTCGGTGCTGTGCTGCAAACGACCTTCGCCATCATTGCGCATCATGCGCACCCAAATCATCAAACGATTGCCACTGATTTCTGGGATGAAACCTAATGCTGGGTCAATCGCCACGCGCATGAGTTGGAACTTACCTTGTGCCAAGGATTGTTGGTATTGGCCGCCCATGGCCATCATTTTTTGCGATGTGCCTGTGTCGCGCATCAGGGAGAGCAGCAAGTTGACAGAGGCTTTCATCGGCTGGAATACATCGAACCACCGCATGATGTCTGCACGACGCAGCTCCGGACTCTGTTGTTGCCATGCGTGATAAGCAGGTAAATCAAAAGAGCAGGTGCCGCCAGGAATAGCAACGCGATTGCGCAGACCTGAGAGCCATTCGTTTTCAGTGATGTTTTGACCAATCTTCCCGACTGCACTGTTGAGTCCAACGAAGCAAAGGTCAATATTTTCAAGCAGCTGTTGCAGGGCAGCTTCGGACACTGAAGGGTTGCCGCGCAGCAAATTGAACTGT
>CAIODK010000023.1 GCA_903856995.1 uncultured Burkholderiales bacterium | reverse complement strand
TGTATCTCAGGGCTTTGGTGTAGTCTATTGTGGTTTTATGGACCTCAATGGACGGATGCTTGGCGGAAACGGAGGGATTCGAACCCTCGATGAGGCTCTACACCCCATACTCCCTTAGCAGGGGAGCACCTTCGGCCACTCGGTCACGTTTCCAGCAGGTGCATATTATGCATCAGCTTAGGTGCTTGGTTGATCCAGATCGAAAGCTTTATGCAAAGCACGCACAGCGAGCTCCATGTATTTCTCGTCGATCACGACCGAGGTCTTGATTTCAGAGGTCGAGATCATCTGAATGTTGATGCCCTCTTCGCTCAATGAACGGAACATTTTGCTAGCGACACCCACGTGGCTGCGCATGCCGATGCCCACGATGGACACTTTGCAAATCTTGGTGTCACCTTGAACTTCATTGGCGCCCAAGGCGGGCAACACTTTTTCTTTGAGCAAATCAGTGGTGCGCGCATAGTCGTTGCGGTGCACGGTGAAGCTGAAGTCGGTTTTGCCATCCTTGCTGATGTTTTGGATGATCATGTCCACTTCGATGTTGGCTTCGGCCACTGCACCCAAAATTTGGTAGGCGATGCCGGGTTTGTCTGGCACGCCGACCACAGAAATTTTGGCTTCATCACGGTTGAATGCGATGCCAGATACGATTGCTTGTTCCATTTTTTCGTCTTCCTCAAAGGTGATCAACGTGCCTGATTTGGCCTCTTCGTCGATGTCAATGTCCCACGCGGTGAAGCTGGACAACACGCGCAGCGGCACCTTGTATTTACCGGCAAATTCGACGGATCGAATCTGCAGAATCTTGCTACCCAAAGAGGCCATTTCGAGCATCTCTTCAAAGCTAACCGTTTGTAGGCGGCGCGCTTCTGGCACCACACGCGGGTCGGTGGTGTAGACGCCATCGACATCGGTGTAAATCAAACACTCTTTGGCTTTCAGCGCTGCTGCCACGGCCACTGCCGAGGTGTCAGAGCCGCCACGGCCCAAAGTGGTGATGTTGTCGTGCTCGTCTTTGCCTTGGAAGCCGGTGATGATGACCACGCGGCCCGCATCCAAGTCTGCGCGCACGCGTGCGTCGTCGATCGACTCAATGCGTGCTTTTGTATAGGCGCTGCTGGTGCGAATCGGCACTTGCCAACCGGCGTAGCTGACGGAGGGCTGGCCTTCGGCTTGCAAAGCTATGGCGAGCAATGCAGAGGACACTTGCTCGCCGGTGGAGGCCAGCATGTCGAGTTCGCGGTTGTACGCGGAATCTGCCTTCGACGGAGCCAATTCTTTGGCGAGGCCAAGCAAACGGTTGGTCTCACCGCTCATCGCGGAAGGGACCACCACCATTTGGTGGCCTGCGCGGGCCCATTTGGCCACGCGTTTGGCGACGTTGCGGATGCGCTCTGTCGAGCCCATCGACGTGCCGCCGTATTTGTGAACGATCAATGCCATAGTGAGTGGGAAAGTGTTGTGTTATCAGGCAAAAGCTAAAGATTGTAGCAACGCAGCACAGCGCCATCACGCCGCACAAATCCTCGGCCTACCTTGATGTCAATGTGGTGGCCACGGGTGGTGCACGCTTTGATCTGCGCCAGCAAGGCTTGCAACTGGGCTGCGCTGGCTTGCGAGTGCACCTGTGCCAACCAGTGGCGTAACACGTTCGCCTGCCTGGCCTCGCTGAGTTGCTGCAAGGCTTTGATGGCAGGCGGGTTACCCACCTGTTGCAGATCCAGCACGGCGACCTCTTGCAGCAGCGTTTGGGCTTGTGCGGCATGAGAGGCGCTGCGCGCAAAGGTTTGTCTGAACGCGGGGAAGGCTTTTTCGATCACTGGCAAAAGCTCAGCGCGGATGCGGTTGCGGGTGTAGCGGGTGTCGGTGTTGGTGGGGTCTTCTACCCAAGCCTCACCAGCAGCTTGCAAAGCGTCTCGCAGCGCTTGCCCCGGCACATCCAGCCACGGACGGTGATAGGTCACGCCGTTGCGCACAGCCACGGCCGGCATGCTCGCTAGGCCCGGCAAGCCTGCGCCTCTGGAGAGCGCCAGCAACAAGGTTTCAGCTTGGTCATCCGCATGTTGGGCCAAGGCGATGTGCAGCACGGCCCCGTCCCAGTTGTGTTGCACCGCCTCAGCCAGCGCGCGGTAGCGGGATTGACGGGCGGCGTCTTCAGGGCTTTCACCGGCAGCGTGCGCAGCATTCACGCGTTGCACCACCAATGGCACATGCAGCCGGCTACACAGTGACACGCAATGCGCTTCAAAGCCATCGGCCGCCGCTTGCAAACCGTGGTGCACATGCACAGCATGCACACGGTCCGGCCAACGCGTGGCAGCGGCGATCAACAAGGCGGTGGAATCGGCCCCGCCGCTCAGCGCAACGGCGAATGGGCCTAAGTGCTGGAGCGCGTCCAGCGAGGGGAAATTAGCGGGCGTCAGCTTTGGTGTCGGTGAAACGGCCATAGCTTTGCAGACGCTCGTAGCGTTTGTCGAGCAGCTCTTTGACCTTCAAATCGGCCACTTGACGCCACGCATCGTTCAAACCGCGCTTGAGCTGAGCAGCCATCTGCTTGGGGTCGCGGTGTGCGCCACCCACGGGCTCGTTGACGATCTTGTCGACCAAGCCCAAGGCTTTGAGGCGATGGGCGGTGATGCCCAGGGCCTCGGCAGCGTCTTCAGCACGGTCCGAGGTTTTCCACAAAATCGAGGCGCAGCCTTCAGGGCTGATGACCGAGTACACCGAGTACTGCAGCATCAATACTTGGTCAGCCACGCTGATGGCCAAGGCGCCACCCGAGCCACCTTCACCGATGATGGTGGTGATGATGGGGACTTCGAGCTGGGCCATTTCAAAAATGTTGCGGCCAATCGCTTCTGACTGGCTGCGTTCTTCCGCGTCGATGCCGGGGTACGCGCCGGGCGTATCAACAAAGGTGAACACAGGCAGCTTGAACTTCTCGGCGGTCTTCATGAGACGTAAGGCTTTGCGGTAGCCCTCGGGCTTGCTCATGCCGAAGTTACGCATGGTGCGTTCTTTGGTGTCGCGCCCTTTTTGCTGGCCCAAGACCATGCAGGCGTGGCCATTGAAACGGGCCAAGCCACCCACGATGCTCAGGTCATCTGCAAAGTGGCGGTCACCGTGCATCTCCACGAAGTCAGTGAAGATATCGTTGATGTAGTCTAGGGTGTACGGGCGCTCTGCATGACGGGCGATTTTGGTGATCTGCCAAGGCGTGAGATCGCTGTAAATCTCTTTGGTCAGCTGCAAGCTTTTCTTGCTGAGCTGGTCAATTTCGTCCGAAATATCAATGGCTGACTCGCTTTGCACGTAGCGCAGCTCGTCAATCTTGCCTTCTAGGTCAGCAATCGGTTGTTCAAAGTCGAGAAAAGTTTTCTTAGCCAAAATTCAATACTCCTTAGCTGCTCAATATTCCACTGGCAGCGGATCTAGCGATCGCCAAATATACCAAGTTGCCACACTGCAATAAGGGGCCCAAGCCGCGGCCACCTCTCGGGCCTCGCTGCGACTGACCGCCTCACCCGAAAAATAGCTCTGACTGATGCCATTGATCAAGCCCACATCGTCCAGCGGCAACACATTTGGACGCATGAGGTGAAAGATCAAAAACATCTGCGCCGTCCAACGGCCAATGCCACGAATCGCAACCAACTCATCAATGATGGCTTCGTCATCCATCGACGTCCAGTTTTTCACGTGCAAAGCGCCGCTGTCAAAGTGCAGCGCCAAGTCCACGATGTATTCGATCTTGCGGGCAGATAAACCTGCTTCGCGCATGTCGTCCACTTTGAGCTTGAGCACATTGCTGGGGGTGATCTTGCGCGGTAGTTTGGCAAAGCGGTCCCACACGGTCTGAGCGGCTTTGACCGACACCTGCTGGCCCACGATGCTACGCGCAAGCGTGACAAAGGCGTCTCCGCGTGACTGCAGCGAAGCCTCACCGAACTGAGGAATGAGCCGCTTCATCACTCGGTCTTTTTTGACCAAGTGTTTACA
>CAIODK010000022.1 GCA_903856995.1 uncultured Burkholderiales bacterium | reverse complement strand
GTCGAAGCCGGCAACAACTTGCTGATTGACGAAATTCACGATCCCAAAAAAGTAGTGCCCTTGCGCATGGCCCCCTTGGTGTTGGGCGGCACCGTGCTGTCGCATTTGTTTGGCGCATCGGTGGGCCGCGAAGGCACTGCGGTGCAAATGGGTGGCGCATTGGCTGATCAACTCACACGTGTCTTCAGGCTCAAGCAAGCAGACCGTCGCATGGTGTTGATGGCAGGTATCAGCGCGGGCTTTGCCTCGGTTTTTGGTACGCCGCTCGCGGGCGCCCTGTTTGCGTTGGAGGTGCTGGCGGTTGGCCGCATGCGCCTAGACGCTTTGCTGCCCTGCGTGATCGCCGCGGTGGTGGCGGACCAAGTGGGGTTGTGGTGGGGTGTGCAGCACACCTCTTACGTGGTGGGCATGCTTCCGCACGTGACGGCGTGGTTGTTGGCGGCCATGGTGCTGGCTGGCGCCTTGTTTGGGTTGACCGGCAAGGTGTTTGCCGTCAGCACGCACGCGCTGAGTGCTTGGATGAAACAACGCATCGCCTACGCGCCATTTCGACCCCTCCTAGGTGGCGCTGTGATCGCCGTGGTGGTGATGTGGGGTGGCTTTGACCGCTACATTGGCTTGGGCATTCCCGTGATGCTGGAGGCGTTTCAGCATCCGCTAGCGCCGACCGATTTCTTAGGAAAGATGGCGTTCACCATCGCATCTTTGGGCTCTGGCTTCAAGGGCGGTGAGGTAACGCCTTTGTTCTATATCGGCGCAACTCTGGGAAATGCCTTGGCCCCGCTGTTGGATGTACCGTTTGGTTTGCTGGCTGCCATTGGCTTTGTTGCGGTGTTTGCTGGCGCGGCTAATACGCCGATTGCCTCGACCTTGATGGCAATGGAGTTGTTTGGTGCAGAAATTGGCGTGTTTGCTGCCTTGGCTTGCACCATGAGCTATGTGTGCTCGGGCCATGCCGGTATTTACCGCGCTCAACGTGTGGCGCACCGAAAGACGGACGTAACTTCTTAGAATGAGTGCTATGAACCAAACTTTCATCCGCTTGTTGCAAGCTGCCCTTTTGGGGTTGGTTTTGCTGTCAACCCCTGTATTCGCGCAGACTTTCAAAATGCCCTGCGAGGTGGAAGGCGTCATTCCCGCAATGGAAGACCGAAAAATACAGGCGGAAAAAGTGGTGATTGAAATCCAGTCGATGGGTAAAAACATCTTTCTCAAGATGAATGGCCCCGCGCCTTATGTGGTGCAAGCGAGTAGCTTGGCAACCGAGGAGTTCTCGGGCAAGAACCTCACCACACCCAAAGAAATGGGTGCGTTCCGCAAACACAAAGTGACGGGCGCGGAGTCAGAGATTCGGATTGATCAAGCGACTGTGGTGGTGTCGGCTTATAGCGATATCGACTACTTAGGTAAAAAAGTCCGCATCAACATTTCGGGCCCTTGCCGGCCGCCTCGCTGAGGTGGCGCGAATGAAGGCGATGGCTCTGTGCTTAAAACCAGCACCAAAAACCGGTGCAAGTGCCCGTGATTTGCTGAATCAGCAAGTCCACCAAGCTGCTGACGACCAACAGAGGCAGGCCCACATACACAAACATCCAAAGCACCATCACAAGGGTGAGACGGGGTTCTTCCAAGCGATGGCCCATCACGGTCTGTGCTTGTTTGCGAAGGCGAAGTTTGTTCATCATGGTGTGAGGATTTTAGGCGCATGAACGTCAATTGGGACACCTTGACCCACACCCAGTGGGACGCGCACCATGCCGCTGCTGCAGCACCCTTGCAGCAAGACTGGGCCTATGGCGCTTGCATGAAGACCTTGGGCGTGGGCGTGTTGCGCGCCTCTGTAGAGCAAGATGGTGCGCCCGTGGCTTTGGCCCAATTCATCGTGCGTCGCTTTGCTGGTGGCTTGGCCAACATGGCTTTGTGTTCGCTCGGACCTGTTTGGCTGCAGCCGCTGTCGGGCGCAGACAAGGCGCGTGTTTACCAAGCTCTGAAACAAACCATTCCTTTGAAAAACGTGCGCGTGGTGGCTGTGACGCCGCAAGAAGCGCAAGGCCCTGAGCTGGGCCTTTCGCCATGGCGTCGCGTGATGACGGGCCACAGCACGGTGATGCTGGATGTGACGATGTCGATGGAGGCGTTGCGTGTGCAACTGGACAAACGCTGGCGTCACCGCTTGGGCGGCGCCGAAAATTCTGAGCTGACCGTTCACCGTGTGGGCACCAACGCAGGTCAATACCGCTGGCTGTTGGATGCCGAAATGCAGCAGCGCGAGCAACGCGGTTTGCACGGCTTGCCCTTGCACTTCTTTGACTTGTATGTCCCCTCTAGGCAACAACCCACCCAAACGATTTTGACGATGCGCGCTGACGTCGGGCGTGAACGCGTGGCGGGCATGATGTTTTTGATTCATGGCGAGGCCGCCACCTACCAAGTGGGATGGACCAGTGACGTTGGCCGCGACTTGCATGCCCACAATTTGATTTTGTGGAAAGGCATTGAGGCACTGCGCGAGCGGGGTGTTCGAAAACTCGATTTGGGCGGCGTCAACACCACGCGCAGCGCAGGCATTGCGCGGTTCAAAATGAGCACGGGCGGCGATGTGCTGACCTGTGCGGGAACGTTCATTTAAGTCATGTTGTCCATTTCTCAACTCTCCTGCAGTCGTGGCAACAAGCCGTTGTTCACCGACGTGAGCCTGACCCTGCAGGCCGGGCAAGCCCTGCATTTAGAAGGTGACAACGGCGTGGGTAAAACCAGCCTGCTGCGCATCGTGTGTGGCCTGTCGCCTGCCGATTCGGGTGAGGTGCGCTGGCACGGTCAAACCATTCAACACCATGCAACGGCGTATCGCGCGGCGTTGTTTTATTTGGGTCACGGCTTGTCGCTCAAAGAAGAACTGACAGCCGTCGAGAATTTGCTGTCTGATGCGGCGGTGGCAGGGCGCACCTTGACACAAACGCAAGCCTTGGTGGCCTTGGCTCGCATGGGCTTGCGTGGCCGCGAGCACTTGCCGTTGCGTGTGATGTCGCAAGGGCAAAAGCGCCGCACCGCGTTGGCGCGTTTGCTGGCTAGCCAAGCCCCGCTGTGGGTGCTGGACGAGCCCTTTGTTGCACTGGACACTCAAGCAGTGGATGGGTTGCGTGTCTTATTGGCCGAGCATGTGGCCCATGGCGGAATGGTGTTGTTCACCAGCCACCAACCTGTGGCATTGGTTCGCGCCGATGGGGTGGCTGTCGATGTGCAAACCTACCGTTTGAAAGGCGTGTCATGAACAGTCGAGCTTTCATGGCCGTGTTGCGGCGCGACTTGCTTTTGGCCATGCGGCGTAAGAGCGAGGTGCTGACGGCAGTGTTTTTCTTTGTGGTGGTGGCTGCTTTGTTCCCGCTGGGCATTGGCCCAGAACTCAAGACCTTGCGCCTCGTTGCACCTGGTGTGTTGTGGGTGGGCGCTTTGTTGTCGAGCATGTTGGCCTTGCAACGTTTGTTTGAGGCCGATTACCGCGACGGGACGTTGGAGCAGATGGCGTTGTCTCCCGCTTCGATGTCTTCACTCATCAGCGCCAAACTGTTGGCGCATTGGCTGGTGTCTGGGGTGCCGTTGGTATTATTGGCCCCCGTGTTGGGACTGCAGTTTGACTTGCCCGCCGATGCCTTGCTCACTCTCACAGTGGCCCTGTTGTTGGGGACGCCGATTTTGTCTTTGGTGGGTGGCATTGGTGCCGCATTGACCTTGGGCGTGCGCGGCGGTGGGGTGTTGTTGTCGCTGTTGGTGTTGCCTTTGTTTGTGCCGGTGCTGGTGTTTGGTGCCGGTGCGGTAGAGGCTCAAACCAGTGGTTTGGGGGCTCAGGCGCACTTTTCGATTTTGATGGCCATGCTCTTGCCTGCGGCTTTTTTTAGCCCATTTGCATGTGCCGCTGCTTTGCGCATAGCGCTGGAATAACGGGATTATGAAAAACATCAACTGGTTTTACTACGCGGCGCCGCAAACCTTTTATGGTTTGGCGGGCAAGGCATGGCCGTGGTTTGCGGGGTTGGCGACAGCCTTGATGCTGGCGGGTATGTGGTTGGGCTTCGCGGTCGCGCCCACCGATTTTCAGCAAGGGGAGGGCTATCGCATCATCTTTGTGCACGTGCCAGCGTCGTGGATGTCGATGGTCATTTATTTGGCCATGGCGTTTTGGAGTGTCTTGGGTCTGACGTTTAACACACGCCTGTCCGGCATGTTGACCCGCGCATTGGCCCCGACTGGCGCTTTGTTCGCCTTCTTGTCGTTGTGGACCGGTGCGCTTTGGGGTAAGCCCATGTGGGGGGCTTGGTGGGTGTGGGACGCGCGCCTGACCTCTGAGCTGATTTTGTTTTTCCTGTACCTCGGCTACATCGCGTTGACGTCAGCGATTGACGACACACGCCGCAGCGACCGCGCCGGCGCACTGATCGCCATCGTGGGCGCTATCAACGTGCCCATCATTTATTTCTCGGTGAAGTGGTGGAACACCTTGCACCAAGGTGCTTCGGTGTCGCTCACCAAAGGATCGAGCATGGCGCAAGTCATGCTGTGGAGCATGTTGCTTATGGCCTTGGCGTTTTGGGCCTACACCATCGCCTTGGTGCTGTACCGTGTGCGCACGCTTATTTTGCAGCGCGAAAGCCATGCGGCTTGGGTGCACGAACTCAAAGAGGTGACGTCATGAGGTGGGAAAGCTGGAGCCAGTTTTGGGCGATGGGCGGCTATGCCGTGTACGTGTGGGGCAGTATGGGCGTGACCGCTGGCCTGATCTTGATCGAAGTGTTGCAAGCGCGCTGGGCGCATCGACAAACCCTGACTCAGCTGCAGACTGAATATGCTGTGGCCCAATTACCCGTTGAGGACTTGATGTGATGAAACCTAGAACCAAACGATTTGCAATGATTGCTGCCGGCATTGTGGTTTTGTGCGCTGCCGCTGCCTTTGTGCTGAACGCTTTCCAAAGCAATTTGGTGTTTTTCTTCACCCCCACCCAAGTGAGCCAAGGCGAAGCGCCTAAGGGACGTACCTTCCGCGCAGGCGGTATGGTGAAAGAGGGCAGTGTGGTGCGCGATGGCAATACCGTGCGTTTTGTCATCACCGACACCGTCAACGAAATGCCGGTTACTTTTGTGGGCTTGTTGCCCGACTTGTTCAAAGAAGGTAAAGGCGTGGTGTCCCAAGGCAAGCTGGGGGATGACGGTTTGTTTGTTGCCAGCGAGGTGTTGGCCAAGCATGACGAAAACTACATGCCGCCCGAAGCCAAACACGCCATGGACCAAGCTGCTGCAGCCAAAGCTGCGATGACCCTCAAAGGCAATCCATGATTCCAGAAATCGGTAATTTCGCGCTCATGCTCGCGGCCGTCGTGGCGGTGATGCAGGGGGTGTTGCCCATCACGGGCACTTTGGTGCGCAACCCACAAGTCCAAATCACGCTGCAGTCTTTGGCTCGCCCAGCGGCTGCTTTGCAATTTGTGTTGGTCGCCTTTGCGTTCGGTGCCTTAGCAGCTTCCTTTTTGAACAATGATTTTTCGGTGCTGTATGTGTCGCAGCATTCCAACTCCTTGTTGCCCAAGCCGTATCAGTTTGCGGCGGTGTGGGGCGGCCATGAAGGCTCGCTCTTGCTGTGGGTGTTGTTGCTGGCCTTGTGGTCGGTGGCCGTGGCTTTGTTCTCGCGTAGCTTGCCGCTGGACATGGTGGCGCGGGTAATTGGTGTGCTGGGTTTGATTTCAGTTGGCTTCTTGCTGTTCATCTTGACCACATCGAATCCGTTTGATCGTTTGTTGCCGGCCGCCATGGATGGTCGCGACTTGAACCCGTTGCTGCAAGACCCCGGTTTGGTGATTCACCCACCGATGCTCTACATGGGCTACGTGGGCATGGCTGTGGCGTTTGCGTTTGCGGTGTCCGCATTGATGAGCGGTCGCTTGGATGCGGCTTGGGCGCGTTGGTCGCGCCCTTGGACGGTGATCGCTTGGACATTCCTCACCTTCGGCATTGGCCTGGGGTCTTGGTGGGCGTATTACGAACTCGGCTGGGGCGGCTGGTGGTTTTGGGACCCGGTGGAAAACGCCTCGCTCATGCCTTGGTTGGTCGGCACGGCATTGATTCACTCGCTGATGGTCACCGAGAAGCGCGGCAGTTTCAAAGCTTGGACGGTGTTGCTGGCCATTGCCGCGTTCTCCTTGTCGTTGCTCGGCACGTTCTTGGTTCGTTCAGGCGTGTTGACCTCGGTGCACGCGTTTGCATCTGACCCTAAGCGTGGCGTGTTTGTGTTGATCTTCTTGGCGGTGGTGGTGGGCGCTTCGCTCACCTTGTTCGCGTGGCGTGCGCCGCGCGTGGCGCTGGGTGGCCGCATGGAGCTGGTGTCGCGCGAATCGTTCTTGTTGGCCAACAGCGTGTTGCTGGTGGTCGCCACGGCCGCCGTGTTGTTGGGAACGATTTACCCACTCATCATTGATGCGCTCAACTTAGGCAAGCTGTCTGTTGGTCCGCCTTACTTCAACGCGGTGTTTGCGCCGCTGTTGGTGCCGACCGTGTTTTTGATGGTGCCTGGTTCTGTCGCCCGTTGGCGTGAGGCGAATCTGCGTGAGATCGCGCACAAGCTGCGTTGGACGGCGCTAGGTGCTGTGGTGTTGGGCCTGACGTTACCTTTCGCCTTGGGCGGTTGGTCGATCGGTGCTGCCTTTGGTTTGCTCTTGGGATGCTGGGTGGCTTTGGGGACGGTGCAACAAGTGCTGCAGCGTTTGAGCAAGCCAGGCCGCATCGGGACATCGTTTTGGGGGCAACACATCGCGCACTTTGGCATGGCTGTTTTGGTCATCGGGGTGACGGGTGTGAAGTGCTACGAGGTGGAGCGTGATGTGCGCATGCGCATCGGTGATGTGGTGACGATTGCGCCTTACACCTTCCGTTTGAGTTCACTCGACGAAGTGCGCGGCCCCAACTACAAAGCTGTGCGCGCCGATGTGCAAGTGCTACGCAATGAGCAGGTGATCGAAGTGTTGCAGCCCGAAAAGCGCCGTTACTTTTCGTCGGCCATGCCCATGACCGAAGCCGGCATTGACTCGGGTTTTATGCGCGATTTGTATGTCTCGCTCGGGGACCCGCTGGACGATGCGCGCACCGAATGGAGCATGCGCGTCTATTACAAACCGTTCGTGCCTTGGCTATGGGGTGGTGTGTTGCTGATGGTGTTGGGTGGCATCTTGGCCGCGCTCGACAGGAGATATCGCAAATGAAAAAAGTCCTGATCCCGTTGGTGTTGTTCATCGGTTTGGTAGGTTTCTTGGCTGTGGGCTTGAAGCGCGACCCGCGGGAAATCCCCTCACCGTTGATCAACAAGCCAGCGCCTGAGTTCAGCTTGTTCACGCTCGCAGGGGATGCCAAGTTTTCGCCGGCGGATATGAAGGGCAAGGTTTGGATGTTCAACGTGTGGGCCACTTGGTGCGTGGCATGCCGCGAAGAACACCCGGTACTGGTGGCTTTCGCTGAAAAAAATCAAGTGCCCATCGTGGGGCTGAGTTACAAAGAAATTCAACCGCAAGACGAGGCCTACAAAGCCCCGTTTGACGTGAAGTTGGCGTTGGCGCGTGAGCGTAGCCAAGTCTGGCTCAAACGTCATGGCAACCCCTATGTGACCTCGGTCATGGACCTCGATGGCCGCGTGGGCATCCACTACGGCGTGTACGGCGTGCCAGAGACCTACATCATCGACAAAGCAGGTGTGATTCGCTACAAGCGCGTGGGCGTGGTCACACCCGAGTTGCTGGCCGACAAAATATTGCCTTTGATTGCGGAGTTGAACAAGTCATGAAGCGTGTTGTAGTTAGTGTGGCGCTGATCGTCAGTGCGTCTGTGTGGGCGCTGGGTGTACCAAGCTGGGCATCTGCTCAAACAGCGACGTCTGGCGTCGCCGCTCCGATGAGCGCAGGCCGCGAGGCAGCGCCGATGGCCGAAGACCCCAAGCTCGAAGCGCGTCTGATCGATATTTCGCAAGAGTTGCGCTGCTTGGTGTGCCAAAACGAATCCTTGGCGTCGTCACATGCCGAGCTGGCAGACGATTTGCGCCGCGAAGTACGTGCGTTGATTCGAGAAGGCAAGAGCGACCAAGAAATCAAAGACTTTCTTGTCGCCCGCTATGGCGACTTTGTGCTCTACCGCCCCGAGGTCAAACCTTTGACTTGGGTGTTGTGGTTTGGCCCATTCTTGTTGTTGGTGTTGGCTGCCGTGTTTTTGGGCGTGTACCTGCGTCAGCGTCGAGCCCTGCCAGCCCCTGCCGCGTTGAGCGACGATGACCGTGCGCGTGCCAAGCAACTGTTGAAAGATTGATGTGAACCCTTCACTCGTTTTTATTTATGTGGCCATCGCTTTGATTGCCTTGGTCTTGATCGTGTTATGCGCAGCGCTCTGGCGTGGGTCGCAACAGGGTGCACGCCTCGCTGCACATCAATCGGAAGCGGCCAACAACCCTGCCAAAGCCAATGCCGCGGTCTACCGCGACCAATTGGTGGAGTTGGACCGTGAATTCGTGATGGGCAACTTGAGCTACGAAGAGCTCAAGGCAGCGCGTGATGAGCTGTCGCAACGTTTGCTCGCCGATGTGGGGGCCGACCCTGAAGCCACAGTACCGGACGCCGCACCTGCAGCGCCCGTGATCTGGCACAAACCTTGGTTGGCCATTGGCCTACTGGTGTTTGTGGTGCCCGTGTCCTCCTTCTTGATGTACAGCGTGTTGGGTGAGCCTGCCGCGTTGGACCCGTTGGCCTTGCAGCAAGGTGTGAACGCGTCGACTGAGGTGACACCCGAAAAATTAACCGAGATGGCCACCGCCTTGACCCGTCGTTTGCAAGACGAACCTAACAGCATGGAGGGCTGGGTCATGCTGGGTCGTGTCCAACGCGCCCGCGGACGTTTTGAAGAGTCGGCTGAGGCATTGGGCAAGGCCTTGGCCTTGAGTCGCGACGACAACCTCTCCATCGAACGTGCCGAAGTTTTGGCGCAAAAGAATGGGGGCAGTTTTGCGGGTGAGCCTTGGGCCGTCATCCAGCGTGTTCTTACCGCTGACCCGCATCACCTCAATGCCTTGTTTTTGGCGGGCAGTGCCTCGTATGCAGAGATGAACTTCCGCTCGGCTCTGCGTTTTTGGGAGCGCGCGCGCGAGGTGGTACCTGCTGATTCACCTGATGCGCCTGAGCT
>CAIODK010000021.1 GCA_903856995.1 uncultured Burkholderiales bacterium | reverse complement strand
GCCGCCGCAGCGCGGTCGTTGCCAAACCAAGGTTCGTACGTCACGCGAATACCGGCGGACACCACCAGCCAGTCGTAGTCCACAAAGCCCTGCGCCGTGTGCACACGCTTTTTGTCGCGGTCAATGTCGGTAATCTCGGTTTGCACAAAGGTGTAGCCCATGCGCTCGGCAGCGGCGGTGTAGGAGTGCACGAGGAACGAGGTGTCCACCACGTCTACCAACCACTTGTTGCTCAAAGGGCAGGACCAGAAGATGGGGTTCTTCTCTAGCAGCACCACCTCTAGGTCGGGCGCGTCCTCGCGCAAATGGCGTGCCGTGGCCAAACCACCCCAGCCACCGCCAAGGACAACCACGCGGCGCTTTTTGCCCTTGGGCATCAACTCGGTCGAAGGAGAAAAAAGAAAAGGCTGAGCGATGACAGAACTAGACGCAGCAGACAGCGCGCCCAATGCTGCCGCGCCCTTGATGAGGGTGCGACGTGCGGGGGTCATAAAGGACTCCGTGAATGTGAAGGGAAACCTGTCGGCGCATACGAGAAGCGGAGCTTCAATGCATCGAAGGCAGGTTGGTCACCTGCGGGGCGGGTGAGTGGGGGGATGTTAGCTGAGCGACACACCGACAACTTGACTAATTAGAAACAATGAAAGTAATTTCGGTCACAAGCATTCCCCCCGAAACAAAGCCCACTCCTCGCACACATTACCTGAAGGCAATTTGCACATGGCGTATTCGCCTTGCTTGTTTTGTTTAGCCAGTAGCTTGCCGCCGGCGATCACGCAGGCCACCGATGCGGGGTTGGCCATGGCGACGCTGCCGGTGGTGGTCAGTTCAGAGGGGGTGCAACCACAGGTCGCGAGTGCGATGGCGCAGAGGAAGGCGATTCGAGATGGGCGCATATCAATTAACCGTCATGCATTCATTTTTAAAAGTTAAATGAATTCTATAGTGTCGATTTATTGACATAGGTCAGGCTCACGGTTTGCACCCAGCCATCCAGTATGCTCACCGCCTAGCCCGTTTTTAAAGCCCCTCCTTACACCCCCTCGCGCCTTCATGTCCAGCCCCCACGTCACCGGTTTTATGGTGCTTCATAGCAACCAACTTGAGGGCCTGCGCGAGCTGGCGGTGCAGTTCATCCGCAACCACCCGCTGCCGGTGCTCGCGCCCGAGGTGTTGCTGGTGCAAAGCAACGGCATGAAGCATTGGCTCGAGTTGGCTTTGGCCAAGGACCTCGGCATTTGTGCGGCCACGCAGGTGGAGCTGCCCTCGGCCAAGCTGTGGCAGATTTACCGCGCGGTGTTGGGCCCCAGCCAGGTGCCGGCGCACATGCCGCTGGACAAGTCGCCTTTGGTGTGGCGCATCATGCGCCGCCTGCCCGATTTACTGGCGCAGCCCAGCTTTGCGCCGCTGGCCAACTACTTAGGCAATGAAGCACCCAATAGCGAGAACTCAGGCGCAGACAGGGGCAAGGGCGCGGCCATGAACCGCCGCGCTTATCAACTGGCCGCGCAGCTGGCCGATGTGCTGGACGGCTACCAAAACTACCGCGCGGATTGGCTAGAAGACTGGGCCAATGGCCTAGACCAGTTGCGCACCCAGACCCACACAGCCACACCACTGCCCACCGCCCAAAGCTGGCAGCCCGCGTTGTGGCGCGATTTGCTGGATGACCTAGCGGCGGATGTCGAAGTAAATGCCGCTCTTCAAGCCGAGCATCCACACAGCTACAGCTCACGCGCCAAAGTGCACGAGGCGTTCATGGCCAAGATGGCCACGCTCCATGAATTGAACGAAGGCAAGGGCCAACGCCCTGCAGGTGTGCCGCACCGCATCATGGTGTTTGGCGTGACGTCGCTGCCCATGCAAACCGTGCAGGCGCTGGCCGCTTTGGGCCGTGTGTGCCAAGTGCTCATGCTGGTGCAAAACCCCTGTCAGCATTACTGGGGCCATGTGGTGGAAAGCCGTGTGCCCCTGATCAAGATGGCTAAGTTAAGCAAGCAACGCCAAGCGCACAAAGCTGGTTTGCCCGTGCCGCAAGACGATGGCTCGCTGTCAGAGGCCGACCAATACACCCTGCACACCGACACGCACCCCCTGCTGGCCGCATGGGGCAAACATGGCCGCGACTACTTGCATTTGCTCGATGACTTTGACGATGTGGACCGATACAAAGGCCAGTTCAACCGCGTGGATGTGTTTGTCGACCCCGCCGATTCAGCCGCCGAGCAAGGCCGCGAGCCCAACATGCTGGAGCACTTGCAGTCGTCCTTGCTCAACCTTGCGCCACTGCCCGACCACTTAACCGACCTGCCCGCAGACGACACCAGCGTGCGCTTTGTGCAAACGCACTCGGCCCAGCGCGAGGTAGAAGTGCTGCACGACCGCCTGCTGGCGTGGCTAGATGCCGACCCCACCTTGAAGCCCGCCGACATCATGGTGATGGTGCCCGACATGGCCAACTTTGCGCCGCACATCCACGCGGTGTTTGGCCGCTTTGCACACAGCGCCCAACACCACGACCCGCGCCACCTGCCTTACACCGTGGCCGACACCACACCACGCACCGAACCCCTGGTGCAAGCACTAGACACCCTGCTGCAACTGCCCCAGCTGCGCGTGACGCGCGTGGAGTGGCAAAGCCTGTTTGAAGTGGCCGCCGTGCGCCAACGCTTTGGCCTAGAAGAACACGACGTGACCCAGCTCGACACCTGGCTGGCCGACGCCGGTGTGCGCTGGGGCCTAGACGCGCCACACCGCAAGCCATGGGGCATTGCGCCCGACATGG
>CAIODK010000020.1 GCA_903856995.1 uncultured Burkholderiales bacterium | reverse complement strand
TCATTGAAGCCACCGCAGTCACCCCCCAAGGTCGCATCACGCCGATGTGTTTGGGCTTGTGGGACGACGCCACCGCTGCAGCCTTGAGCGACACACTGGGTCGTGCCCGCAAGTTAGCGCCAGCTGTGCCTGTGTGTATCCAACTGGCTCACGCAGGTCGCAAAGCATCCAGCGCGCTACCTTGGCAAGGCGGTCAATTGCTCACGACGGCTCAAGGCGGCTGGGAAACTGAAGCCCCCTCAGCCATCGCACATTTAGCACAAGAAGCTGCGCCACATGAGCTCAGCCCCCAAGGCTTGGAAGACATCAAACATGCGTTTGTCAAAGCGGCTGAACGCGCCGACGCCATGGGCATTGATGCCATCGAGTTGCATGGTGCACACGGCTATTTGTTGCACCAATTCTTGTCCCCCGTGGCCAACCACCGCGCCGACCACTATGGTGGCAACTTCGATGGCCGTACACGCTTTCCCATGGAAGTCTTCCAGGCCGTTCGCGCCGTCTTCAAAGGCGCGTTGGGCATGCGCATCTCAGCCAGCGATTGGGTCGAAGGTGGCTGGACGCCCGAAGAAACTGCCGATTTCTCGCTGCGCCTGAAGCTTGCAGGTGCCGACTTTGTCCACATTTCCTCCGGCGGTGTCGCGGCACAACAAAAGATTGCCATCGGGCCCGACTACCAAGTCCCGTTCGCCAAACTGGTGAAGCAAAAAACAAACATGCCCACCATCACCGTCGGTCTCATCACCGAGCCACAGCAAGCTGAGGACATCTTGGTGCGCGGCGATGCCGATCTGATCGCTTTAGCGCGCGCCTTCCTCTACAAGCCACGTTGGGTCTGGGAAGCTGCTGCAGCGCTCAACGGCAAAGTGCAAGCCAGCCCGCAATACTGGCGTTGCATGCCACGGGAAGCGCAAGGCATTTTTGATGCCGTGCGTATCGGTCAACGATAAACGTTCAAGGGGTCACGCCATGTCACATGTCTCACGTCGCCACATCAGCACCGCACTGGCTTGCGTTGCCGCACTCACCACGTTGGGGGCTCTGCCTTTGAACGCGCAGGCGGACACCTACCCCAGCAAACCGATCACGCTGGTGGTCCCCAACCCGCCCGGCGGATTGGTTGACACATCCGCCCGTTTGGTGAGCGAACCATTGGCGCGTCTCACCGGTCAGTCGGTGGTGGTGGACAACAAACCCGGTGGCAGCGGCAACTTGGCCTACTCGCAAGTCGCACGCAGTGCCAAAGACGGCTACACCGTGTTGGTGTCGTACTCGGGCTATCACATTGCCAACCCCATCTTGATGGACAAACTGCCCTGGGAAATCAAAGACCTCACACCGGTCGGCTTGATCACCGTCGCCACCAACGTCATTGCGGTGCACCCGTCCGTGCCAGCCAACACACTCAAAGAGTTCATCGCGTGGGCCAAACAAAACCCAGGCAAGCTGAACTACGCCTCGCAGGGCAATGGCTCGGTGTCGCACATCGGCACTGAAATCTTCAAGCAACAAACCGGCATAGAAATGACGCACGTGCCCTACAAGGGTTCTGGCCAAGCCATTCAAGATGTGTTGGCGGGCCAAGTGCAGGTCTTCATCAGCACCCCCCCTTCGGTGATGGGCCATGTGCAAAGCGGCAAACTCAAAGCCTTGGCCGTGACGGGGAAAACACGTCACCCAGGGTTGCCTCAAGTGCCGACCGCCGCCGAGGCAGGTTTGGCCGGGTTTGAACTGGAATCATGGGTGGCCTTGTACGTTGCCAGCGGCACCCCAAAAGAGGTGGTGCAAAAACTCTCTGCCGAGGTCAAACGCAGCATGGAGCTGGCAGAGACGAAGCAACGCGCGGACGCAGCCGGTGTGGAAGTGCGCTACCTCACGCCTGAGAACACCACCAAGCTCTTAGAGCACGACACCACCAGCTGGGCCAAGGCCATCAAGGCTGGGAATATCAAGTTCGACTGAAGTAGGCCTCAGGCCAAGCCATCTTCGGCCTTGGGGTAGCGAAGCTGTAAACGCAGCTCGCGCTTCATGCGGGTGTTCAGCAGGCGACGTGACTCGCTCATGAAACTCAGCTGCATGGCGGGCAACTCGGTTTGCGCTTGTGCGCGGGGAATGCGTGGTGGTTTGGCCAGCCCATACAAATCAGCCGCCATGTCAAAGTAATCCCCCATCAACATCTGGCTATCGTCGTTCACGTTGTAGCTGCGTTGCGTCTTGCCACGCCACAGTGCCAATTGACAGGCCCGCGCCAAATCGTCCGCGTGAATGTGATTGGTGAACACATCTTCTTCGCGCGTCAGCACAGCGGTACCGCGGAGCAACCGCGCGCGCGGTGTACCGTTTTCGCGGTCTGGGGCATAGATACCCGGAATGCGCAACACGCTGACCCGCACAGCACTTGAACGCAAGCGACCTAGATGGCGCAAACGCGCCTCGGCATCCACACGTCGTTGCGCCCGAGGGGTGATGGGCTTGACCTCACGTTGCTCGCTCACCCACGCACCAGCGCAGTCGCCATACACACCGCTGGTCGATCCGTACACCAAACTGCGCGGCGCATTGCGACGCATCAACACACGCATCAACGCCAAGGTACGTGGGTCCGTCGCGCCTTGCAACGGCGGCGGCGCAAGGTGCAGCACCCGTGTGGCCCAACCCGACAAGCGCTGCAAGCTGGCAGGCGCATCCAAGTTGCCCACAAGGGGCGTCACGCCCAACGCACGCAAAGCCTCTACCCGTGCAGGACTAGAAGTGAGCGCCACCACCCGCACGTGGCGCTGGACACGCGCCACGCGCTGCCCCACATCGCCGCAACCAATGATGAGCAAACGCTCGCGTTTGAAGCGAGAAGGCAAAGCGCCGAGGGGGGATTGATTGGAAGGCAAAATAGAGGCTATAAAAGTTCAAGGATACCCAAAGATGAGTTTCAACATCACGGTCCAACCTAGCGGCCGCGCATTCACCGCCACTTCTGAAGAAACCCTGCTGGCCGCCGGCCTGCGCCAAGGCATTGGTTTGCCGTACGGCTGCAAGGACGGCGCCTGTGGCTCCTGCAAATGCAAAAAGATTTCAGGCGATGTGACGCACGGCACGCACCAAGACAAAGCGCTCAGTGCTGAAGAAGAGGCCAATGGCTTTGTGCTCACCTGCTGTGCGACTGCGCACAGTGACGTGTTGCTCGAGTCCCGCCAAGTGGTGGAAGCAGGCGCCTTCCCCATGAAGAAAATGCCGGTGCGCGTTATCTCGCTTGAAAAAGTATCGCACGATGTGATGGTCGTCAAACTGCAACTGCCCGCCAACGACATGATGAAGTTCCACGCCGGTCAGTACATCGACTTTTTGTTGCGCGACGGCGACCGTCGCAGCTACTCCATGGGAAATGCCCCCCACACCTTGGTCGAAGGTGCGCCCGCGATTGAACTGCACATCCGTCACATGCCTGGTGGCAAGTTCACTGACCACGTGTTTGGTGCGATGAAAGAAAAAGAGATACAACGCATCGAAGGCCCACAAGGCAGCTTCTTCTTGCGCGAAGACTCAGACAAACCTTTGGTGTTTTTGGCCTCCGGGACCGGCTTTGCCCCCATCAAGGCCATCTTGGAGCACATGCAGCACAAGGCCATCACACGTCCCGTCACGCTTTACTGGGGGGGCCGCCGCCCTGCTGATCTGTACATGCACGACTGGGTGCAAGCCCAAGTTGCCGCCATACCCAATCTGGCCTACGTGCCCGTTGTGTCTGACGCCCTGCCTGAAGACAACTGGACTGGCCGCACGGGCTTTGTGCACGCCGCGGTTTTGCAAGACCACGCTGACCTCAGTGGCCATCAGGTCTACGCCTGTGGCGCGCCCATCGTGGTGGACTCGGCTCGCACAGCCTACACCCAAGCGGGTTTGCCATCGGATGAGTTCTACGCTGACTCGTTCACTTCTGCCGCTGACAAGGCCTAAGCACGGGAGCATCCCATGACCCAGCCACGCACCGCGCTACCCCCTCGACGGCCTCGTTTTTGGGCGAACTGGGTGTGCGCGATGGCCTTGCTGGGCATGCACAGCGCACAGGCGCAAAGCTACCCCAGCAAACCGATTCGCTGGGTGGTGGTGGCCCCTGCAGGTTCGTCGCTCGACGTGATTGCGCGCGCCATGCAAGACCGCCTCAAAGACTCCCTAGGGCAGCCCCTCGTCATTGAAAACAAACCTCAAGCCGGTGGCACCTTGGGCACACACGAGGTCGCCAAGTCTGCTCCTGATGGCTACACGTGGCTGATGTCCTACAACGGCCCTTTGTCCTTTGCCCCCTACCTGTACCCCAAGCTGCCCTATCAACCGTTGAAGGATTTGCAGCCGGTGATGATCACCACCTCTCAACCGAATGTGATCACGGCCAACGTCCAATTCCCTGCCAACACCATGCGGGAAGCCTTGGCATTACTCAAAGCATCGCCAGGCAAATACAACTTTGCATCGGTCGGCAACGGCAGCGCCTCTCACTTGACGATGGAGTACATCAAGGCCGTCACGCATACCTATGCGGTGCACATCCCCTTCAACGGGAGTCCACCGGCCATGCTGGCCACCCTATCGGGGGAAACACAACTGATGGCAGCAGTCCCCACGGCTGTCGCACCACAAGTCAAACAAGGACGCCTGAAATATTTGGCCGTTACCAGCGCGCATCGCTACGCCCTGCTCCCCGATGTGCCCACCGTGGCCGAGAGTGGTTTGCCCGAACTCAAAGGTTTTGAGGCGTTGGCATGGAACGGTGTCCTTGTGCCTACAGGCACACCACGTGTGGTGGTGGACCGTATCAATGCGGCTCTCAACGCAGCGCTCAACGACCCCACGGTCAAAGAGCGACTCAAAACTGCAGGACTTGAGCCCGTCGGTGGCTCACCCGAACAATTCGCCAAGTTAATCCACGACGAGTCCACCAAATGGGCCCCCATCATCCAACGCGCAGGAGTCCGAATTGATTAAATGCATGCTGACTTTGATCTTGTCCATCGGCGGGGTCGCCGTGCATGCGCAAGCGCCCGTCAAACCGATTCGCTTGATCGTGCCTTACGCTGCAGGAGGTCCAATTGATGTAACGGCACGCGTATTAGCCGAACAGCTCAAAGACAGCCTAGGAACCGTCATCATCGAGAACCGTCCCGGCGCTGGCGGCAACATCGGTGCAGATGTGGTGGCCAAAGCCACGCCAGACGGCTCGGTCATCGGCATTGCTGCCACGGCCACACACGCCGTCAATCCTTGGCTCTACAGCCGCATGCCCTACAACGCCACGACCGACTTTGCGCCCATCACCCAAATGCTGCGCGTGCCCAATGTGTTGGTGATGAATGCCGAGACGGCCAAGCGTTTGCACATCACCTCGCTGCAAGACTTCTTGCGCTATGCCCGCGCCAACCCAGCCCAACTGAATTACGGCTCGGGGGGCAACGGCAGTGCAGGCCACTTGGCGGGAGAGTTATTCAAAACACGGGCAGAGATTTTTGCAGTGCATATCCCCTACAACGGGGGCAACCCCGCACAGCTCGCCTTACTGGCTGGCCATGTTGACTTCAACTTTGACAACCTCGCCACCGCCGCACCCAATATCAAAAGTGGCAAGCTCTTGGCACTTGCCGTAACCACCCCCACGCGCAGCACGGCACTTCCAGACGTCCCTGCCTTGGCGGAGACCTTGAAAAACTTCTCCGTCGACACGTGGTGGGGCTTGGTCGCACCCGCAGGCACACCCGCTGCGGTGGTGCAACGCTTGAACCAAGCCTTTGTACAAGCCTTGAACGCATCCGACACCAAAACCCGTTTCGCCAAACTCATGGCAGAGCCCATGCCCACCACCCCCGCAGCATTTGGCCAACTCATTGCCTCTGAACTGTCTAAATATGAAGCCGTGGTGAAAGCCAGTGGCGCTCGCGCAGACTAACACCCATGAACCTCATCACCCCCCATCCCGACCTCGCGCCCAAAGACATCGAAATGATGCGGCCCATGCACTGGCTTGCGTTAGCTTGGAAAGACATGGAGCGCTGCCCCACCGCTGGCGTCACGCATGGTTTGATCCTCGCGCTCATTGGGGGTGGTTTGTTTTGGTTTGCACGCCACGAGTTTTGGTGGATAGCCGCCATGCTGTCAGCCTGCATGATCGTTGCACCTTTACTGGCAGTGGGTTTGTACGAGATCAGCCGACGCTTAGAACGCAACGAAGAAGCCACCTTGGCAGACGCCTTTCGCATCTGGACCTGCGGAGACAAACGCTTGATTCAGTTTGGCTTGTTGCTGGCCTTGTCCAGCGCTGGTTGGCTGTTGTGCTCGGCAGCCTTGGTGCACTGGATGCTGCCTGCCAGCGTGCACACACCCACCGACTTCCTCCGCTTGGTGGTGCTGCAATCGAACCTTGGCTTGTTTGAAGCCTGGGTGCTGATGAGTGCGCTCATTGCTGCGCCCATGTTTGCCTCCACCTTGGTGACCATTCCTTTGTTGATGGACCACCCCAACCTCACGCTACGCCAAGCCGTGCTGACCAGCTGGCGCGTGGTGGCCTTGAACCCCTTTGCCATGGCTTGTTGGGCGGGGCTCTTATGTTTGTTTACGGCACTGGGCATTGCCTCTGCATTCTTAGGTTTATTGGCCGTGGTTCCCATGTTGGGACACGCCAGTTGGCATGCTTACCGAGACTTGGTCACTTACGACCCATCGGCCCACTGAATTTTTATGACAGAAGAACAATTCGCCCAATTCGGGCTGACCTTTGGTGTGGGCGGCTTTATGCTGTACATGCTGTTCATTATTTTTCAACTCGCACGTGAGTCGAAAGCTGGCAAGTTCGGCACCTTTGTGCTGTTCCTCGTGCTTGCCTTTGGCATGCTGGGTTTTGTGGCCAAGCAGGTGATCATTTGGATTTTGGAGTGAGCACCGCGTTGGGCCTAGGGGCTCGGTGACCGATTTGAAAATCATTTCTACCCGTTCGATCTTGTCCACGCAACAGCCATAAAGGACGCGTCCCAAAACTCACAGGGACGCCTGTTTTTCCGTCTAAGGGACGCAGATCACGATCAAACAACGCGCTGCCCGGCATGAACCGCAAAGCCACCCCTGTGCGTCGTTGCGTGGAGGTGTTGGCTTTGGCACCGTGAATCATGTAGACATCGTGCATCGACATTTGACCGGGTTGCAACTCCAAATCCACCGCTTGCATTTCATCAAACGTGCCATCGGCCATGCGTTGATTCAACACCACATCGTTGCGGTCTTCGTGCAAGTGCTCATGCAATTGTTGGTGGCGATGCGAGCCCGGAATCACCCGCAAACAACCGTTCTCTCGGGTGCTAGGCTCAAGTGCCACCCACACGGTGCAAGTCGCCAAGGGACGAATGGGCCAATAGTGTCCGTCTTGATGCCAAGGGGTCTCAAACCCTTCACCCGCAGGTTTGCAAAACACATGACACCCCCACAAGATGATGTCAGGCCCCAAAACCTGCGCCACTAAATCAACAATTGGAGGGTGCATCGCCAAGTCAAGAAAACGCTGACTGCCATGCACACCCTCGTCATTACGGCCTTCGATATGCGCACTCACCAACTTTTCGGGACGCACCCCTGGGTTATTGGCGATCAACGCATTGAGCGCCTCTTGCAGTGACGTGGTGAACGCCGGTTCCAAGCGGTAGGACGGGATCACATAACCTTGAGATTGGTAATGTGCGATTTCGTCAACACTGAGCTGAATGGCCATGGCCGTTACTCCCCTAAATATGCCTCGCGCACCTTGGGGTCATTGCGCAGATCTGCTGCATCGCCACTCAAGGTGATGAGCCCCGATTCCATCACATAGCCGCGGTTTGCCACTTGCAGCGCACGACTGGCGTTCTGCTCCACCAATAAGATGGTCACGCCTTGCGAAGACACATCTTGAATCACTTCGAAAATCTTGTCCACCATGAGTGGGGCCAAGCCCATCGATGGCTCGTCAAGCAACAACACTTGAGGGCGACTCATCAACGCGCGGCCCATCGCCAACATTTGTTGCTCACCGCCGGACATCGTGCCGGCCAATTGGTGGCGTCGTTCTTTGAGACGTGGGAAAGTGACGAACACACGTTCGATATCCTCCGCAATCGCGGCGTTGTCGTTGCGGATGTAAGCCCCCATCTGCAGGTTCTCCACAATGGTCATGCGCGTGAACACGCCGCGACCTTCGGGCACCATGGCCAAACCTTGCTGAACCAAATCCCACGGCCCTAGACCCGCAATGGGGTGGCCAACCAATTCAATGTGACCTGCGCCCAAAGGTAAGAGGCCGGTGATGGCTTTCATGGTGGTGGTTTTACCCGCACCATTGGAGCCGATGAGCGAGACCAACTCGCCCTCACGCACCTCCAAGCTCACGCCTTTGACGGCTTGAATCCCACCGTAAGCCACCTTCACATCACAGATCTTCAGCAACACGGCTGCGTTGTCTCGCTGCATCTCAATGCCCTCCCGTGCCGAGATAGGCTTCAATCACCTGCGGGTTGCGTTGCACGTCCGCAGGCGTACCCTCGGCGATCACCTTGCCGTCGTCCAGCACCGTCACTCGGTCGCACAGACCCATGACCAGTTTGACATCGTGTTCAATGAGCAACACGGTGCGGTGATCGTTTCGGATTTTGTCTATCAGTGCGCGCAGTTGCGTTTTTTCAGTTGTATTCATGCCGGCAGCGGGCTCGTCTAGGGCGATCAGCTGCGGGTCAGTCGCCAAAGCCCGCGCTATTTCTAAACGTCGTTGATCACCATAGCTCAGCGTGCGAGCTTTGTAGTCGGCAAAGGCAGAGATGCCTACGTAGTCCAGCAGTTCGTGAGCGCGTTGCGCGATGGCCGCCTCTTCAGCCATGAACTTCTTGGTCCTGAAAATCGCCCCTAACAAACCAGAGCCTGTGCGCACATGGCGTCCCACCATCACGTTTTCAAGCGCTGTCATTTCGGCAAACAAACGGATGTTTTGGAAAGTGCGTGCAATTCCCGCCTGCGCCACGAGATGCACCTCGGTCGGCTCATACGGCTGCCCGGCCAGCTCAAAGCTGCCGCTGTCTGGCGTGTACAAGCCGGTGATGACGTTGAAGAAAGTCGTCTTACCTGCGCCATTGGGGCCAATCAGTCCATAGACCTGACCGCGTTCAATGCGCATGCTGATATCGGTCAACGCTTGCAAACCACCAAAGCGCTTGGAAATACCAGCCACATTCAACACCAGTTCAGGCGCGCTCATCGCGGCCCCCTTGTGGGTTCAAGCTCTTGCCGTGCTCTGGTGTGGGCCACAAGCCGCGTGGGCGCCACAGCATGATGGTGATCATGGCCAACGCAATCAGCAACTGACGCAAGATGGAGGCATTGAGACGACCATCGGTCATGCTCTGCAAAGGGCCCGCCACATAGCGCAACGCCTCGGGCAAAGCGGCCAATAGCACCGCCCCCAAAATCACACCTGGCAAATGGCCCAAGCCCCCGAGCACCACCATCGCCACGATCATCACTGACTCCATAAGACTGAACGAATCGGGCGACACAAAACCTTGGAACGATGCAAACATCGCACCCGACACACCACCAAACGTCGCGCCCATGCCAAAGGCCATGAGTTTCAAGTTGCGTGTGTTCAGACCCATGGCCTTGGCGGCGATCTCATCTTCACGAATCGCCATCCATGCGCGGCCAATACGCGAGCGTTCTAGGCGGTGGCACACCACCACACTCACCACCACCAACGTGAGGAACAGGTAGTAGTACAAAGTCACCGAGGGTAGCTGGATGAATCCCAAATCCAACTGTTTGGACAGCGGGTAGCCAAACACCGTCACCGCATCAATCTGACCCAAACCCTTCGGCCCATTGGTGATGTTGACAGGCTGATCGAGATTATTCAAAAACACGCGGATGATTTCACCAAAACCCAAGGTGACGATGGCCAAGTAGTCGCCCCGCAGCTTGAGCGTGGGCGCGCCCAGCAGCACACCAAACAAACCCGCGAGACCAGCCGCCATGGGCAACACCAGCCACAGGCTGAGGTGCAAGCCATCGGGGAACATCACCGCAATCCACGGAAACACCTCTGTCAAATGCGGCGAGGCCAACAAGGCGAATAAATACGCCCCCACCGCAAAGAAAGCCACATAGCCCAAGTCGAGCAAGCCGGCATAGCCCACCACAATGTTCAGACCCAAGGCCAGCAACACATAGAGCAGCGACATATCGGCGATACGCACCCATGCATGACCCACGTTTTGCAGCATGAGTGGCAACGTCAACAGCAACAAGGCCATCGCCCAGCGGTTAGAGAAAAATTGATGCGCCATGTTGCTGATCATGAAGTTCAAGCCCTGTCTGCCACGCGCTCGCCCAGCAAGCCCGAGGGGCGCAGTGTGAGCGTGACGATCAACACAATGAACGCCAAGATGTCGGTGTAGTGGCTGCCAAGTACGCCGCCTGTGATCTCACCCAAGTAGCCTGAGCCAATTGACTCAATCAGGCCCAACAGCAAACCGCCCACCACCGCACCGCCTAAATTTCCAATGCCGCCAAAGACGGCAGCGGTGAAAGCTTTGAGGCCAGGCAAGAAACCCATGGCATGGTGAGCCGTGCCATAGTTCATGGCCCACATCACACCCGCAATCGTGGCCAGCACTGCGCCAATGACAAAGGTGGCTGAGATCACCACATCGGGCTTGACGCCCATGAGACTGGCCACTTGGGGATTCTCAGCGGTGGCTCGCATGGCGCGGCCCAGCTTGGTTCGGTTCACCAACCACGACAACACAGCCAAGGCCACTGCCGTGAGACCCAAGATCATCAACTGCGTGGGCGTGATGACAGCCTCGCCAATCTCAAACGGTGTGGTGGGCAAGAGCGACGGGAAGGGTTTGTAGTTGGGTTTCCAGACAATCATGGCCAGCGTTTGCAACAAGATGGACATGCCAATCGCCGTGATGAGTGGCGCCAACTTGGGCGCGTTACGGAGCGGGCGATAGGCGATTTTTTCAATCGCGTAATTGAGCACCGCCGCTGCCGCCGAGGCCAACACCATCGCGATCAACAACAACACCCAATTCGACGTGTCAGGCATGAGCGGCTGCAAAAAACCGATGATGGACCAGCTGCACAAAGCGCCAACCATCAGCACCTCACCATGCGCAAAATTAATGAGCTTGATGATCCCGTAGACCATGGTGTAACCCAAGGCCACCAGCGCATACATGCTGCCCAGCACCAAGCCGTTGATGACCTGTTGAAGCAAAACGTCCATGGTTTATTGACCCGCTTGTTTGTTTTTGTCGCGCAGGTGGCGCAACTTGTCAGAAATTTTGATTTCCAAGCCGCGTTCCACCGGTCGGTAAAAACTCGTATCTTCTAGGCCTTGCGGCATGTAGTTTTCACCAGCGGCGAAGCCATCCTCTTCGTCATGGGCATAGCGGTAGCCTTTGCCCCAATCCATGTCCTTCATCATTTGGGTGGGGGCATTGCGCAAGTGCATGGGCACGGGGCGCGTCCCGTCTTTTTTGATGAGCGCCTTGGCTTCGTTGTAAGCCTTGTACACCGCGTTTGATTTGGGCGCTACCGCCAAATACACCACACACTCGGCCAAGGCCAGCTCTCCCTCGGGTGAGCCCAAGCGCTCATACACCTCAGCCGCGTCGAGGGCCAAACGCAAAGCGCGCGGGTCGGCCAGACCGATGTCTTCGGAGGCCATGCGGATCAAACGGCGCGCCATGTATTTGGGCTCTGCACCACCATCCAGCATGCGAACCAGCCAATACAAAGCGGCATCTGGGTCAGAGCCGCGCACCGACTTGTGCAGCGCGCTGATGGTGTCGTAGAACTGCTCGCCGCCCTTGTCGTAGCGGCGCATGCGCTCGCCCAGCACCTTGAGCAGCCAGGCATCGGTGATCTCGGTGCGCTTTTCCTGGGTGGCGGCCACGGCCAGGGTCTCCAGCGTGTTGAGCAGGCGCCGGGCGTCGCCATCGGCGTAGGCAATCAGGCGCTCGACCGCTATCTTTTCAATAGCTGGCAGTGCTTGCGCGGCAAGGGCTGTGGCCACAATTTGCTCCAGATCGGCGGGTGCCAGCGGCTGCAGCACATACACCACCGCGCGCGAGAGCAGCGCCGAGTTGACCTCGAACGAGG
>CAIODK010000019.1 GCA_903856995.1 uncultured Burkholderiales bacterium | reverse complement strand
GAGCAAAACTATCGCAGCTTCAGCAACATTTTGGACAGTGCCAACCACCTGATCAGCCACAACAAAGGTCGCTTGGGTAAAAACCTGCACACCACACAAGGTGCCGGTGAGCCGGTGCGTGTGTATGAGTCTGCCACTGACTTTGCCGAAGCGCATTGGATGGTGGAAGAGATGAAGCAACTCTTGCGCGATGGCCAAAATGGCGACGGCGCCAATGGTGTGCAGCATCGAAGCGAGATTGCGGTGCTCTACCGCAGCAACGCACAAAGCCGTGTGATTGAAACCGCGCTCTTCAACGCCGCCATGCCCTATCGCGTGTACGGGGGCTTGCGCTTTTTTGAGCGCGCTGAAATCAAACATGCGCTCGCCTATTTGCGCTTGTTAGAGAACCCGCTTGACGACACCAGCTTCATGCGTGTGGTCAACTTTCCGCCGCGCGGCATTGGCGCGCGCAGCATCGAGCAGCTCCAAGACGCGGCACGCGCCATGGGTTGTGCCATGCACGATTCGGTCCACGCTGTCGCCGGTAAAGCCGGCGCGAACCTGAGCGCCTTTGTCGCCAAGATTGATGTGTTGCGCGAACAAACGCAGGGGAAAAACCTGCGCCAAATCATTGAGCTGCTACTCGACCACACCGGTTTGATAGAGCACTACCAAGCCGAGCGAGAAGGCGCTGACCGTATTGAGAACTTGCAAGAACTGGTCAACGCTGCCGAGAGTTTTGTGACCCAAGAAGGTTTTGGTCGCGAAGCGGTGGCCTTGCCAGTCGATGGCCAAATGATCAACCCAGACACGGGCGAAACCCTGTCGCCCTTGGCTGCGTTCCTCACGCATGCTGCGCTCGAATCTGGTGACAACCAAGCCCAAGCGGGGCAAGACGCGATTCAGTTGATGACGGTGCATGCCTCGAAGGGCTTGGAGTTTGACTGCGTGTTCATTACCGGCATGGAAGAGGGCTTGTTCCCGCACGAAAATTCGATGAACGATTTCGACGGTCTAGAAGAAGAACGTCGCCTCATGTATGTGGCCATCACCCGTGCGCGCCGCCGTTTGTACCTTAGCCATTCGCAAACCCGCATGTTGCATGGTCAAACGCGCTACAACCTCAAGAGCCGTTTCTTTGAAGAGCTGCCAGAGCACGCCCTTAAGTGGATCACGCCTGCGCGGTCCGCCTTTGCCGATGCCATGCCTTCACGCCGCGATGCTTGGCAAAACCCAGCGTGGCAAAACAATGCCTGGGGCGGCGGTGCGGCGACAGCTGTCGCGCCCAAGCCGGTGGCGCAACGTGCAGCGCCTGTCAGCAGCGGGCCTAACGCGTGGGTGCGCAGTGGTGTGCAGGTGTTCCACACCAAGTTTGGTGAGGGTGCGGTGGTGAGTATTGAGGGTGTAGGCGACGACGCCCGTGCGCAAGTGAACTTCTCGCGTCATGGCACCAAGTGGCTGGCGCTGAGTGTGGCCAAGCTCACACAGGTGTGAGCTTGATGCCTTTTAGGCGTAAATCGTTTCCGACGTGAAGCAGTCTTTGAAGCTGTAATACGTCGAGCAAAAAAACATCGCAGCCAGCATCAACATCGCGGGCAACAAGGCCATAGCGGCAAAGTCGTTGTCACCGATCAGGCCTGCGATGAGCGTGATACCCAAGGTCGTGCCCAAGAAAATGGCCGACCACACCGCCCCAAAGACCAAGAACGCACGCCAGTTGCTCAAGCACGCCACGGTGCTGAAGAACAAACTTTTCACCACCGGCACAGCGTGCCAATGCGTCAGTGCGGGGGCGTGCCAAAACACCATCGATAAGGGCATGTACAGAAGCAGCGACAGCCACATGGCATTTTGAAATTCGGGCTTCATCAAGGTGTCAACTTCGAGTGAACCACCCACCAAATACAACTTGGCAAAGTCACCACCGTCTACCAAAGCGGATAAGCCCATCACACCGATGAAACCGCAGGCATACAGCACGCCCAAAACCAGCATGTTGCGCTTACCCTCGGGGCCAGTTCTAAAACCTGCCGCCAAAATATAGGGCATGGGGAACTTTGCCAGCTCCACCTCGCGGGTGGCGGCCATGAAGCCGAGGGAAGCCGCAGGCAGCAACACCAAGGCTAAAAATCCGCCCACCACGGGAACGATGGACATGATCGACATGCTGGCCATGAACATGAAGAACAACCCACTCAAGGCCAGTGGTTGTTTCCAGAAGATGCGGATACCTTGGCGCACCCAGAGCGAACCAGTTTTAGCGGGGACAACGTTGAGTTTCATAAATCAGAGTGTGACAGGGTGTGCCACACGTTGGCGCAACACGCGCTCAAAGTGTGTCGGATCGTGGGGTTGCAGCATGCTGGCATCGCGCGGCAGGTGGAAGTCCCACAGGCGTGAGATCCAAAAGCGCAAAGCGCCTGCGCGCAACATGGGGTTGAGCAATTGGCGCTCAGCCGCTGTGAAGGGACGCACCTGTTGGTAAGCAGCGATAAACGCTTGCGCTTTGGACGCGTCGTGCGCACCATTTTCGTGCGTGATGCACCAATCGTTCAAGCAGACAGCGATGTCAAACAGCCAGGTGTCCACGCCTGCAAAGTAAAAGTCGAAGAAGCCGCTCAGCTCGGGCGCTTGCGCATCGCCATCAAACATCACGTTGTCACGGAACAAGTCGGCATGGATAGGGCCGCGCGGCAGGGCTGTATAGGCAGCTGAGGCTGCGATGTGGTTTTGGTGAGCCAACTCGGTTTGGATGAGGGGGGCTTGCATCTCATCCAAATACGGTAGCACCACGGGCACGGTTTCGTTCCACCAAGGCAGACTGCGTAAGTTGGGTTGCGTGCGGTTGTAGTCACGTCCGGCCACATGCATGCGCGCCAACATGTCGCCTACAGCGGCGCAGTGGGAGGGTGTGGGGGCGAGCTCACTCTTGCCAAGTAAGCGGTTCACCACGGCAGCGGGCTTGCCTTCGACGGTGAGCAAGAGGTCGCCGTCTTGGTTGGACACGGGGTCTGGCACAGGAATACCGGCTTGTGCCAAGTGCTTCATGAGGTACAGATAAAACGGCAGTTGCGCGTGCGTGAGTCGCTCAAACAGCGTCAGCACGTACTGGCCTTGGCTGCTGGTGAGAAAGTAATTGGTGTTCTCAATGCCGCCTTGGATGCCTTTGAGTTCGACCAGCTCGCCAAGTTTGAGTTGGGTCAGCAGTTCTTGGGCGGAGGACTCTGAAACTTCGGTGAAAACTGCCATGACTACCAAGGGATTAAAAAGTTCGCACATTGTAGTTGGCGCTTGTTTGCTTCCTTTGCTTTTGGTGCTGGGCTCGCTTGGGGGTTGAGGGATGAGCGGTTGCCTCATGCTGGGGTACCAGAAATCGGCCCCCGCTCACCCCTCACCCCCCAAGACTGCGGCCTGCATTGTGGGTTGCACGCGTGCCAAAACCTACGCCGTAGTCTGGGCGTGGCTGGTGGGCGTCGCCATGATTTCTGGTACCCCAGCATGAAGCAGCGACGCCCACCAGCCGCGTCCAGCGAGCTCAGCAAAAAAAGCGACCCACGCCCACGGCACAATCAACAGTTATGAGTGAATCCAAAACCTTGCTGCTGGTCGACGGCTCCAGCTACCTATACCGCGCCTTTCATGCCATGCCCGACTTGCGTGCTGTACCCGGTGACCCCGGCAGTGCGGCCACAGGCGCCATTCGCGGCATGATCAACATGATGCAGGCCCTGCGCAAAGAAGTGCCCACCCAGTTGGCCGCCTGTGTGTTTGACGCCAAAGGCCCTACCTTTCGCGACGAGATGTACCCCGCGTACAAAGCCAACCGATCGCCCATGCCCGACGACTTGCGCTCGCAAATCGAGCCCATCCACGCCATGGTGCGCATGCTCGGCTGGACGGTGTTGGATGTGCCGGGTGTCGAAGCCGATGACGTGATCGCCACCTTGGCCGTCACTGCGGCCAAGCAAGGCATCACCGTGGTGGTGTCCAGTGGCGACAAAGACTTGAGCCAGTTGGTGAACGAACACATCACCATCATTGACACCATGAACGGCAAGAAGCGCGACGTGGCCGGTGTGACGGCAGAGTTTGGCGTACCGCCGCATTTGATGATTGACTTTCAAACCTTGGTGGGCGACACGGTGGACAACGTGCCCGGCGTGCAAAAAGTCGGCCCCAAGACCGCGGCCAAGTGGTTGATGGAATATGGTTCGCTAGAGAATTTGCTGAAAAACGCCAGCGCCATCAAAGGCGTGGCCGGTGAGAACTTGCGCCAAGCGGTGGACTGGTTGCCCACCGGTCGCCAGCTGGTGACCATGAAAACCGATTGCGATTTGTCAGTCTACGTCCCGCATCTGCCGGCGCTCGATGCGCTGCACTTGGCCGAACCCGACAAGCCCGCTCTGAAAACCTTTTACGAAACCTATGGATTTAAGGGCTTGGCCCGCGCGATCAGTGAAGGCGGTGACACGCCATCAGACGGTCCCGCGAAGCCTAAGTTTGAGCCCAACCCTAGCCTCTTTGACGAACCCGAGCCAACGGTATCTGCCG
>CAIODK010000018.1 GCA_903856995.1 uncultured Burkholderiales bacterium | reverse complement strand
CGTGACCGATTGGTGCACATTGCGACTTTCGCCGGGATGGGCCAAACGCACCGTGCCGCGCTTCATCGAGTCTTCGACGCTGCGCACGATCAGCTCAGCACCCAGTTCTTTGGCTCGCGCGTCGCGAAAGTCCGTCACTTCCTTGAAGTTGTGACCGGTATCAATCATCAACAAAGGGTAGGGAATGCGGCCTGCGCCAAAGGCTTTTTCGGCGCACTTGAGCATGACGAGCGAATCTTTGCCACCCGAGAACAGCAAGGTCGGGCGCTCAAAAGCAGCGGCGACTTCCCGCAGGATGAAGATTGTTTCTTCTTCCAACGCATCCAGGTGGGTGTTGCTTAGGCTGTGCAACTCGGTGTCAGTTCTTGCGTTCATACAGTTTCTCAATTTCAGTTTTTATTTTTTGACGTGCAAACCGCATTCTTTGGCGGCTTCGTCTTCCCACCACCAGCGGCCGGCGCGGAACTCTTCGCCTAGGCTGATGGCGCGTGTGCAAGGTGCACAGCCCACACTCGGGAAGAACTGGTCGTGCAAGGGGTTGTAGTCCACGTTGTTCGTGGCGATGTAGTGCCACACGTCGCCCCAAGTCCATTTGGCCAAGGGGTTGAATTTGCTGATGTTCTTGGTGGCGACTTCGCCGTCGTCTTGCAACGGCACATCGGCGCGGGCGTTGGATTGCTCTTGGCGCAAACCGGTGATCCAAGCGCGTTGGCCTTTGAGGGCGCGGGCCAGTGGCTCCATTTTGCGAATGCCGCAACATTCTTTGCGCAGTTCGATCGATTGGTAGATGGCATCCTGGCCTTTGTCGCGCACAAACTGGATGACCGATTCATGGACTGGGCGGAACACGTGGATGGTTGCGCGCGAGGTGGCTTCGGTACGCTCCAGCAAGGCCAGAGTTTCGGTGTGCAGCGCGCCGGTTTCGAGCACGAACACGGGGATGTCCAGTGTCAAGCTATTGATCAGGTGGGTGATCACCACGTCTTCAGCGCCAAGACTGGATGCTTGTGTGACGGGCGAGAACTCTGCTGCTGCGCGTTGCAGCAAGGCTTGGGTCTCGTCCAGTTTGGCAGCGTAGTCGTCACTGGCGCGGGCGTTCAACGTGGTGGCCTTGGAGGCGCCGTGAGCCGATAGGAAAGAACTGGTACTCATGCGGTCTGTCTGTGGTGCTGGGGTTCAGGCCACTTGGGCGAAGAGGGGTGTTGCTTGCACGGCATCACCTTGGTAGAAGGCTTTGTAATGGCTCAAGAGGGTTTCGCCGTGGGCGGCGTCTTGGTCATCGCGTAGCACGGCGCTTGAGAAACCGCTGCGCTGCATTTGCAGTAGCTGGTCAATCAGCACGTCACCATGGGCACGGATGTCGCCGGTGAAGCCGCGCCGACGCAGCACAAAGGCTTGGCTAAAAGCGCGGCCATCGGTGAACTTGGGGAAGTTCAAGTCGATGCGTTCTAGGCCTTCGAGCTCGAGCGCGTGCGCGTCAGCGTCATTGGCCAAAGCACGTGCGTTTGTGCCGTCGGCGAGGTGTTGGGTGATGATTTGCAAAGTCATGAAAATTCTCTTTATCGGGTTCAAGCGGCGCGCGCGGTGGTGTTGCGGGCTGAATTGGCAGCGGTTTTGAACACGTCAAAGCCCACGCGGTTCAGGGTGCGGGCAAAGGTCTCTTGGGCTTCGCGCTTGTCACGGTACACATCCAACACGGCTTCAACCACATCCACCACTTCGGCGGCGGCAAACGAAGGGCCTACGACCTTGCCCGCTTTGGACGGGCCGCTGAGGTTGGAGCCATCAGAGCCACCGAGGGTCACTTGGTACCACTCTTGTCCGTCTTTATCCACGCCCAAGATGCCGATGTGGCCGCTGTGGTGGTGGCCGCAAGAGTTGATGCAACCGCTGATGTGCAGGTCAATCTCGCCCAAGTCAAACAATTCGTCGAGGTCTTGGTAGCGCTCTGTGATGGCGGCCGCGATGGGCAATGAACGGGCGTTGGCCAAGGCGCAGTAGTCGCCACCGGGGCAGGCAATCATGTCGGTCAGCAAGTGCACGTTGGCCCGGGCAAAGCCTGCGGCTTTGGCGGCTTGGTAGAGCTCGGCCAGTTGGTCAATGCGCACCCAAGGCAATACCAAGTTTTGGTCGTGGTTCACACGCACTTCGCTGGCGCTGTATTTTTCGGCCAAATCGGCTGCAATCGCCAGTTGGTCGGCGGTGGCGTCGCCTGGGGCTTGGCCCAAACGCTTGAATGACAGCGTCACCACGCGCAAGCCAGGGTTCTGGTGGCTGGTGACGTTTTGTTGTAACCAACGGGTGAATTCTTTGTCTGCACGGGCTTGGGCCAACAAGGCTTGTTCGGCTGCTTCTTGCGCGTCGTCTGACACCACATCCACGGGTGGCGAGATAAAACAGGCGCTCACGCGGTCGAGCTCGACTTGTGGGATGGTGTGGTGGGCGCCGCTTTCCAAGATGCGTTCGTACTCGGCTTCGACTTCGTCAAAGTAGCGTTGGCCTTCAGCCTTCACCAAAATTTTGATACGTGCCTTATAGATGTTGTCGCGACGGCCCCAGCCGTTGTAAACGCGAACCACCGCTTCGAGGTAGTTGATGATTTGGTTCCAGGGCAAGAACTCACGAATCACCGAGCCAATGATGGGGGTACGGCCCATGCCGCCACCCACCAAGACTTGGAAGCCGACTTCGCCTTCGTCGTTGCGCAACAGGCGCAAGCCTACGTCGTGCCAAGCAATGGCTGCGCGGTCTTCATTCGCGCCAGTGATGGCGATTTTGAATTTACGCGGCAGGTAGGCGAACTCGGGGTGCAAGGTGCTCCATTGACGCAGGACTTCGGCGTAGGGGCGTGGATCGACTTCTTCGTCCACCGCAATGCCGGCACGTTCGTCGCTGGTGATGTTGCGAATGCAGTTGCCGCTGGTTTGAATGCCGTGCAGGTTGACGGTGGCGAGTAGCTCCATCACGTCGGCGCTCTTGTCCAAGGGGATCCAGTTGAACTGCACGTTTTGGCGGGTGGTGAAGTGACCGTAGTTGGTGGTCAACTTCGGGGCTTCAATGCCGCCAATCTTGTCTTGGGTGTCTTGGGCGCGCGCGATCAACTCGGCCGAGGGGGTGTCGTAGTCGCGGGCGATTTGGGCCAACACACGCAGCTGCGCACTGTTGAGTTCGCCATAAGGCACGGCCACGCGCAACATCGGCGCGTAGCGTTGGACGTACCAACCGTTTTGCAAACGCAGGGGGCGAAACTCCTCGTCACCCAATTTGCCAGCCAAGTTGCGGGTGAGTTGGTCGCGGTATTGTGCCGCGCGTGCTTTGACAAACTCTTGATCGAAGGCGGTGTATTGATACATCTAAAAACTCAAACGAAAAAATTAAGCAAAAACCAATTTGCTGCCAGCCCAGGCCAGCAACACAGACAGAATGGAACGAATCACCCGTTCGGGTGTTTTGTGCATCAGGCGTGAGCCCACCCAAATGCCGGGCAAGGAGCCCGCCAGCAGCAAAGACAACAACGACCAATCGACCGAACCCAATGACGCATGGCCCAAGCCTGCGGCCAAAGTGAGCGGAACGGCGTAGGCAACGTCGGCGGCCACGATACGAGACAGTGGCAACTGTGGGTACAGGATCATAAGCACTGTCACGCCAATGGCGCCTGCGCCCACGGAGGTGAGGGTCACCAATGTGCCGATGGCCGCGCCAAACAGCACGGGCAGGGCCCAGTGGCGAGGTTGGGTGGCCTCATGCAAGTTCTCTTCGGCCAACACCACTGGGGCTTGTTTGCCGAGAATGACCTTGTAGAGCATGGCGCTGGCGGTCAGTAATAAGGCGATGCCAAGGGTGAGCGTCATCACGTGTTGGACGGCAGGGTCGGAGGGGCCAATGTTGTGCAGCACCCAGAGCGTCGCGGCGGAGGCGGGCAGGCTGCCTGCGCACAAAGACAGCACCACGCGCCAAGGCACAAGGCGTTGACGCGCAAAGCTGAACGTGCCACCCGCCTTGGTAAAGGCTGCAAACAGCAAATCTGTGCCGACAGCCATGTAGGGCTTGACGCCAAAGAAGAATATCAAAATGGGGGTCATTAGTGAGCCGCCGCCCACCCCAGTCAAGCCAACGACCAGACCCACGAAAAAACCAGCGAATATGAAACCAAAATCTTGCATGGCGTGGACTGTAGGTGTTCTTTATGCCAAAACAAACGATTTGTTTGTTCTACATATATGCCAAATTCGAATAAGGCGGTTTTTCAGCCCCCGTTCTCGTAAGGAAAGCGCAGGGACAACTGGGATAAAGTGCCATGGATAATGCAGGCTTCGTGTGAGCGGTGAAGCGCCGTAAAACATTGAAACTAGTATTTCTTTTACCCTATCCAAACAAAGAATGAGACCGAGCAATGGCTGCTGAAAAATCGAAAATTGTTTACACCTTGACTGACGAAGCGCCTTTGCTGGCTACTGCGTCGTTTTTGCCTATCGTGCGTGTTTTTGCAGAACCTGCAGGAATCGACATCGTGGCCAGCGACATCTCGGTGGCGAACCGCATCTTGGGCGAGTTCACGGACCTCCTGCCGCAAGATCAGCGCGTGCCGCACAACCTGTCTGAGTTGGGTAAGCTGACTTTGACGCCCGAAGCCAACATCATTAAGTTGCCCAACATCAGCGCCTCTGTCGGCCAGTTGACGGCTGCTATCAAAGAGTTGCAGTCCAAAGGCTATGCCTTGCCTGACTTCCCAGAAGCACCTACCACTGACGAAGACAAAGCCATCAAAGCCCGCTATGCCAAGTGCATCGGTAGTTCAGTCAACCCCGTGTTGCGTGAAGGTAACTCTGACCGCCGCGCTCCCCGCGCTGTGAAAGAGTTCGCGCGCAAGAACCCTCACAGCATGGCTGAGTGGAGCCAAGCCTCTCGCTCGCACGTGTCTCACATGCACCATGGTGACTTCTACCACGGTGAAAAGTCCATCACTTTGGACAAAGCCCGTGACGTCAAGATGGAGCTGATCACCAAGAGTGGCAAGACCCTCGTGTTGAAGCCCAAAGTTTCCCTGCTGAACAGTGAAATCATTGACAGCATGTTCATGAGCAAGAAAGCGCTGGAAGCTTTCTACGAACAAGAAATCGAAGACGCACACAAAACTGGCGTGATGTTCTCATTGCACGTGAAAGCCACCATGATGAAGGTGTCTCACCCGATCGTGTTCGGTCACTGCGTGAAGATTTTCTACAAAGACGCGTTCGCTAAGCACGCCAAGTTGTTTGACGAATTGGGCGTGAACGTCAACAACGGCATGGCCGATCTGTACAACAAGATCGCCACCTTGCCACAAAGCCAGCAAGACGAAATCAACCGCGATTTGCACGCTTGCCATGAGCACCGCCCAGAATTGGCGATGGTGGACTCGGCCAAGGGCATCACCAACTTCCATTCGCCCAACGACATCATCGTCGACGCTTCTATGCCCGCCATGATCCGTAACGGCGGCAAGATGTGGGGCGCCGATGGCCGCTTGAAGGACGCTAAGGCTGTGATGCCTGAATCGACCTTTGCCCGTATCTACCAAGAGATGATCAACTTCTGTAAGTGGCACGGCAACTTTGACCCTAAGACGATGGGCACTGTGCCTAACGTGGGTTTGATGGCGCAACAAGCTGAAGAATACGGTTCACACGACAAGACGTTCGAGATTCAAGAAGACGGCGTGGCCAACATCACCGACTTGGCCACAGGCGAAGTCTTGTTGAGCCAAAACGTTGAAGAAGGCGACATCTGGCGCATGTGTCAGGTCAAAGACGCTGCCATCCGTGATTGGGTGAAGTTGGCCGTGACCCGCGCACGCAACTCTGGCATGCCTGCCATCTTCTGGTTGGACCCCTACCGTCCCCACGAGAACGAGTTGATCAAGAAGGTCGACCTGTACTTGAAAGACCACGACACCAAAGGCCTGCACATTGAGCACATGTCTCAAGTGCGCGCCATGCGCTACACCTTGGAGCGCGTGAGCCGTGGCTTGGACACCATCTCGGTGACCGGCAACATCTTGCGTGACTACTTGACCGACTTGTT
>CAIODK010000017.1 GCA_903856995.1 uncultured Burkholderiales bacterium | reverse complement strand
GTCAAGCGCGGGATGCGCTGCCGTTTGACATTGACGGCGTGGTCTACAAGGTCAACAGCTTGGCCGCGCAGCGTCAGTTGGGCTTCGTGACGCGCGAACCCCGCTGGGCCGTGGCGCACAAATACCCGGCACAAGAACAGCTCACCACGGTGCAAGCCATCGAGGTGCAAGTGGGCCGCACCGGCAAGCTCACGCCCGTGGCCAAACTTGCCCCTGTGTTTGTGGGCGGCGTGACCGTCACCAACGCCACGCTCCACAACGAGGATGAGGCCCGCCGCAAAGACGTGCGTGTCGGCGACACCGTGGTGGTGCGTCGTGCAGGCGATGTGATTCCCGAAGTGGTGTCCGTCGTTTTAGAAAAACGCTTGCAAGACGCGCAAATCTTCACCATGCAGCACCAGTGCCCTGTGTGCAACAGCCCCGCCATTCGTGAAGAGGGCGAGGCCGATTACCGCTGCACGGGTGGGCTGTTTTGCAGCGCACAGCGCAAACAAGCCATCCTGCACTTTGCGCATCGCCGCGCCGTAGAAATTGAAGACTTGGGTGACAAGCTGGTCGAGCAACTGGTGGATGCTGGCGTGGTCAAAACCTTGCCTGATCTCTACCGTTTGGGCTTTACCGCCTTAGCCACGTTGGAGCGCATGGCTGAAAAGTCCGCCAACAACGTTTTAGTCAGCATTGAAAAATCCAAGCAAACAACGTTGCCACGTTTCTTGTTTGGCCTAGGTATTCGCCATGTGGGCGAGGCCACGGCCAAAGCATTGGCCCGTCACTTCGGCAAGATGGACGCCATCATGGACGCCACACCGGACCAACTGCTGCAAGTGGCCGACGTCGGCCCCATCGTGGCCCAAAGCCTGCGCACGTTCTTTGACCAGCCGCACAACCGCGAAGTGGTGGAGCAACTGCGCGCCTGTGGCGTGACATGGACCGAGGGCGAGCCCACTGCGGGTGCGAGCTTGCCGTTGGCAGGACAAACCTTTGTACTGACCGGCACACTGCCGACCCTCAGCCGCGACGAGGCCAAAGACATGCTCGAAGCCTTGGGCGCCAAAGTGGCCGGCAGCGTGAGCAAAAAAACACATGGGGTGGTAGCCGGAGCAGAAGCCGGCAGCAAGCTCGACAAAGCGCAAGCACTGGGCATCCCTGTGCTGGACGAGGCGGGTTTGTTGGCCTTGGTGGCCGACCACAAAACGACAGAGGCATAAGCATGGCGGTCCGCGAAATTTTGAAAATGGGTGACGCACGCCTGCTGCGCGTGGCACAACCCGTGACTGCCTTCAACACGCCAGAACTACAAGCACTGCTCACAGACTTAGACGACACCATGCTGGCTGCTAATGGTGCTGGCTTGGCTGCACCGCAAATTGGCGTCGATTTGCAAGTGGTGGTGTTTGGCTCAGGCGAGTTCAACCCACGCTACCCAGAGGCCCCTGTGGTGCCCTACACCGTGCTCATCAACCCGGTGCTCACCCCAGTTGGCGATGAGGAAGAAGAAGGCTGGGAAGGTTGCCTCTCAGTGCCAGGCCTGCGCGGCGTGGTGCCGCGTTTCAAGCGTTTGCGCTACCAAGGCTTTGATCCATTCGGCAACCCAATTGACCGCACGGTCGAGGGCTTTCATGCGCGGGTGGTGCAGCACGAGTGTGACCACCTCATTGGGGTGCTGTACCCCATGCGCGTGCGAGACTTCTCGCGCTTTGGCTATACCGAGGTGTTGTTTCCGGGCTTGGATGACGCAGACGATTAAGCTGCGAGCAAGCGATCCATCAAATGTCGTCGGAAATCGCGCATGCTCGGTATGAACATGTAAATGCTCAAAAGTGAATCTGAGGTCTGGTAAACCACATAAGCGTTTTTGTACTGATATTTTTTAAATCCGGTAAAGCCAGTACCGTCAATTTCAGAGATGTTGCTACCAAGCTCTGGAGTTGCTGCTAATTTATTGATTTTGGTTTGCAATTCGTTATTAATGACCAACCAAGCTTCAGCTCCAAATCTCTGAGTCACGTAGCTTTTGATTCTTCGATAGTCTGACTTTGCAGACTGAAGAACAACCACTTTTCGGATGCCTTTCATTCTTCGCGAGCCATTTCGGTGAAGAAGTCATCAGCGTCTTGAAATTGACCTTGAGCCAACTCTTGGTTACCCATGGCAATCAGCTTCAAGAGTGCCATCGTTTCTTGTTGTTGCTCGTAGGCGTGAATATCAAGCACCACCATCTTGGCTTCACCGTTTTGCGTGATGATCAGCGGATCAGGGTTTGTGGCGAAATCTTTGATAATTTCGGCGGCATGAGACTTTAGATATGAGATGGGCTTGATTTGTTGAGCGAGTGACATAGCAGGCCTAGAAGTAAATTTAGACCAAATATAAACTAAATTTGGTCCATGTCAAGTCCAAATCAAGCCTGCAATGCAGCTAACAACTCGGTCTCAATTTCGAGCTGAGCTTTGTTTTGCTGCAACTCGGCTCCGTCAATCAAGAAGGTGTCTTCCACGCGTTCGCCCAAGGTGCTGATTTTGGCCAACAGCAAGTTCACCTTATGGTTGGCCAACACACGCGCCACGCTGTAGAGCAGGCCAACACGGTCGCTGGCGGAGATGCTCAGTAGCCACTTTTGGGCCCTTTCGTCGGGCTGCAAGGTCACACGCGGTGCGATGGGAAAACTCTTGACACGACGTGACAGGCGACCTTTCGCCACCGCAGGCAGCGGCTTGTCTTGCTCAATGGCGTCCTTCAAGCCGGTTTCGACCAAATTGATCAGATCGCGGTAGTGCTCCTCAAAATGGCTGCTCACCACTTGGAAGGTGTCTAGCGCGTAGCCGTTGGTGGCAGTGTGCACCTTGGCATCCCAAATGCTAAAGCCAGCTTGGTCAAAGTAGCCGCAGATGCGGGC
>CAIODK010000016.1 GCA_903856995.1 uncultured Burkholderiales bacterium | reverse complement strand
GCCCAAGGAAATACGACGCTTGTCTTCGTCGATTTCCAGAACCAAGACTTCGACTTCGTCGCCCAGGGCAACGATCTTCGAGGGTGCCACGTTCTTGTTGGTCCAGTCCATTTCAGAGACGTGCACCAAGCCTTCGATACCTGGTTCGAGTTCCACAAATGCGCCGTAATCGGCGATGTTGGTGATCTTGCCGAACAAGCGAGTGCTTTGTGGGTAGCGGCGGTTGACGCCCATCCAAGGATCGTCGCCCATTTGCTTGAGGCCCAAAGACACGCGGTTTTTCTCGGTGTCGAACTTGAGGATCTTGGCGGTGATTTCTTGACCAGCCGTGACCACTTCAGAAGGGTGACGGACGCGGCGCCATGCCATGTCGGTGATGTGCAACAGGCCGTCGATACCGCCCAAGTCCACGAATGCACCGTATTCGGTGATGTTCTTGACCACACCATTGACGATAGAACCTTCTTTCAAAGTCTCCATCAACTTGGCGCGCTCTTCGCCCATCGAAGCTTCCACCACAGCGCGGCGTGACAACACGACGTTGTTGCGCTTGCGGTCGAGCTTGATGACCTTGAATTCCATGGTCTTGTTCTCGTAAGGAGACAAGTCTTTGATCGGACGTGTGTCGATCAATGAACCAGGCAAGAAGGCGCGGATGCCGTTGACCAAAACGGTCAAGCCACCCTTGACTTTGCCGCTGGTTGTACCAGTGACAAACTCGCCAGATTCAAGAGCTTTTTCCAAGCTCATCCACGATGCCAAACGCTTGGCTGTGTCGCGGCTCAAAATTGTGTCGCCGTAGCCGTTTTCAACGCTACCGATCGCGACGGAGACGAAGTCACCTGCTTGGACTTCGAGCTCGCCCTTGTCGTTTTTGAATTCTTCGATTGGCACGTAGGCTTCAGACTTGAGGCCAGCGTTCACAACGACGTGGTTGTGTTCGATGCGGATCACTTCAGCAGTGATCACTTCACCAGTGCGCATTTCCGAGCGTTTTAGGGATTCTTCAAATAGGGCGGCGAAAGATTCTGACATTTTTTTCCTTTGTCTCATCACGGGAAAGAGGGCAGCGAGATTGCTACGCCACATGGGCCTGTGATCAGCGGTGGTGTTGTGGGGTGAGCCACAGGTTAAGTTTTAGATCCGTTTGACCAGTGCGCCAATGCAGCGCGAGAGGAGTCAAACGGGCCAGGGGTGCGGCCTTTTAAAAAGGCTGCTTAGCTTTCCACCAGTCCAACACCTGCGCTACCGAAGCGTCGATAGAGAGCGAGGAGTTGTCGAGTTGGAGCGCATCTTGTGCCGGTTTCAGGGGTGCCACGCTACGCGATGAATCACGTGCGTCGCGGGCCTCTAAATCTGCGCGAAGACTATCGAGTGTAGTCGAAATACCCTTTGAAATCAACTGCTTATGACGGCGCTCGGCACGCTGAGCGGCACTGGCGGTCAAAAACACCTTCAAAGGCGCATGGGGGAAGATGACGGTGCCCATGTCGCGGCCATCCGCGAGCAGGCCCGGAAGGCGCTGAAAACTGTGCTGAAGTGCTACCAAAGAGATGCGAACTGAAGGTAATACAGATACTTTAGAGGCATTCATGCCGGCTTGTTCAGTGCGAATGGCATCGCTCACATCGTCGCGACCGAGCCACACGCTGTCGCCTTCAAAGCGAACCGGCAGGGTGCGGGCGAGGTCTGAAATGCGGACCTCGTCGGAGGCTTCTAGCGTCAGGCCCGCTTGCAAGGCAGCATAGGCGGTCACGCGGTAGAGCGCGCCTGAGTCTAGGTAGCAGTACCCCAAGGCTTGCGCCACTCTGCTTGCCAGTGTGCCTTTGCCTGAGGCCGTTGGGCCATCAATGCAAATGACGGGGATGTCTTGGGTGCTGGCATGCGCGACCGAGAACAAAGCCTCGAAGTAGTCGGGGAAAGTTTTGGCCACGCACTTGGGGTCTTCGATGCGAACGGGCACTTGGTCGGCATTGAAGGCCGCGAGCGAGAAGCACATGGCCACGCGATGGTCGTCGTAGGTGTGGATGCTGGCGGCTTTCCATTGGCCCTGGGGCAATGGATGGATGCGCAGCCAATCTTGACCTTCTTCCACCGTCGCGCCCAGCTTGCGGCATTCGGTGGCCATTGCCACGATGCGGTCGGTTTCTTTCACACGCCAGCTGGCGATGTTGCGCAGGGTGGTGGGGCCGTCGGCGTAGAGGGCCATCACGGCCAAGGTCATGGCTGCATCAGGGATGTGGTTGCAGTCCAGCTCTATCCCTTTGAGAGGCCAAGCACCTCGGTTGATTTCAAGCCAGTTGGGGCCGCTGGTGATTTGTGCGCCCATTTGCGTGGCAGCATCCATGAAACGGATATCGCCTTGGATCGAGTCTGCGCCCACGCCTTGAATGCGAATGCCGTTACCACTGGCGATGGCGCCTAGCCCGATGAAGTAGCTGGCCGAAGAGGCGTCGGCCTCGACGTGAATCGAGCCGGGCGACTGGTAGCTGCAGCCTTGTGGGATGGTGAAGCGCTGCCAGCCATAGCGTTTGACCACAATGCCGTAACGCGCCAACAGGTTGAGCGTGATGTCGATGTAGGGCTTGCTGATCAGTTCGCCCACCACCTCAATCACGATGTTCCGATCTTTTGCTGCCAAAGGCAATGCCATCAACAAAGCTGTGAGGAACTGGCTAGACACATCGCCACGCACTTGAATCGGTGCGTCGAGTTTGAGTGATGGTTTGCCAATGTGCAGAGGCGGAAACCCATCGTTGCCCAAGTAGTCAATCGAGCAACCGAGTAAGCGCAAGGCATCCACCAAGTCGCCAATCGGACGCTCGTGCATGCGGGGCACGCCCTTGAGCGTGAAATCGCCGCCGAGCACCGCCAGTGCAGCGGTGAGCGGGCGCATGGCTGTACCCGCATTGCCCATGAAAAACTCAATCGCGTCGTGGTGTTTGAGCTGACCACCCAAGCCCGTGATGGTGACTGTCGTGCCTTGCACATCCACACCGCAGCCGAGTTGGCGCAGCGCGGCCAACATCACCCGGGTGTCGTCGGAGTCGAGCAGGTCGTGAACCACCGTGGTGCCTTGGCACAGAGCCGAGAGCAACAACACGCGGTTGGAAATACTTTTCGAGCCGGGTAGGGTGACCGTGCCTGATGCACCTTGAAGCGCAGGGAGGTCGAGAAAGGCGGTGGAGAACATGCTTTAGTCTTCAGAAGCTTTGTTGCAAGCGTTGCCCGCTTGCAGCGTCCAAGCCGAGCGCACATCGCTGGCTTGTTGAATCAGGTGTTGCAGCGCCTGTGAGTCGCCTTGTTTCAAGGCAGTTTCAAACTGGTCGAGTGCGGTGCGGAATTGTGTGACTTGTTTGAGCACTTCCGCTTGGTTTGCACTCAGGATGTCGCGCCATACCGAGGCATCGCTGGCTGCGATGCGTGAAAAGTCTCTGAAGCCGGGGCCCGCCATTTCCAGGAAGCCCGCGCCTTGAGGCTGTGTGCTCAAGGCATTGACCGCGGCAAAGGCCAGCAAGTGCGGCAAGTGGCTCACCGCGGCAAAGGTGGCGTCATGTGCCTCGGGGCTCATGGTGCTGACATGGCTGCCGATGGCGGTCCACACATCGTGCGCGGCTTGTAAGCGGTGAATGCCAGTTTTTGGTAAGGGGGTGAGGATGGTGCGACGGTCTTGGTACAGACCCGCTTCAGCGTGCGTAATGCCCGCCACCTCCTTGCCCGCGATAGGGTGCGCGGGAACAAAGCAAGACAGACGTTCGCCCAAGGCCGCTTGTGCGGCGGCGATGACGTCGCATTTGGTGGACCCCACGTCCATCAGCAAGGCATTGGGTTGCAACACCTCGCGCATGGCTTCAAAGCTCGCTTGCATCGCACCCACGGGTACAGCCAGCAACACCAAGTCTGCGCCTTGCACAGCTTCTGCCACGCTGTTGCAAGCTTGGTCAATGACGCGGAGTTCAACGGCGCGTTGGCGGGTTTTTTCAGAAGCGCTGAAGCCGACGATGGT
>CAIODK010000015.1 GCA_903856995.1 uncultured Burkholderiales bacterium | reverse complement strand
TGGCTCGGCGAGAAAATAACCCAGCATTTTGGCGCTGTGTTTGAGGTCGACGGCCCATCCCCTATGTGCCTGCACTACTCGCAAGAAGGTTTGGATTTTGGTGGCGCACTAGAAACAGCAGGAGGCATCATTCGCGCTTTGCCTCAGCTGGCCGATGTGTTTTGGGTGGCGGCGGGCGATGTGTTTGCACCAAATTTTGTATTTGCACCTGAAGTGGTTGAAGCTTTCAAAGCCAGCCCCCAACTCGCCCATATTTGGTTGGTACCCAATCCAGAGCACAACCTAGGCGGTGACTTTGGTTTGTCTGCCGACGGTTTGGCTTTGAACTTGCCCAAGCTGGCGACGCCCGCCACAAGCGCAGAGCAGCCGCGCTACACCTTCAGCACCATTGCGTTGTACAAACGTGCGTTCTTTGAGGCCGCTTGGTGCGATATTCCAGCAGGCAACCCAGCCGGCATCAAAGCCCCCTTGGCATCCATGTTGCGCAAGGCTATGGACAATCAGGCCGTTAGCGCATCGCTCTACGACGGCGCATGGACCGACGTTGGAACGCCAGAGCGCTTGGCAGAATTGAATGCTGAGCCAAACACTTGATGCCACCATCTTTTTAAGATCGAGCCAGCCATGACCCAAGCCCCCAGCTCTTTATATGCACAGCGTCGCGCCCGCTTGGCCGCCCTTTTAGGCGCAAACGGCGAGGGTGGCGTAGCCATCATCCCCACCGCGCCCGAGCACGCACGTAACCGCGACAGCGACTTTCCGTATCGCCACGACAGCTACTTTTATTACCTAACTGGCTTTACCGAGCCCAACGCGTGGCTGGTGCTTGACGCGACGGGACGCAGCACCGTGTTTTGCCAGCCCAAAGATTTGGAGCGCGAGATATGGGATGGCTTTCGCCTCGGGCCTGATGCCGCCGTGGCCACGCTGGGCGTGAACGCCGCCGTGTCCGTGGCCGAGCTGGACAAGCAGCTGCCTAAGCTACTAGAGAACCAGCACACGGTTTGGTACCCATTTGCCACGCACAAAGGCTTGGAAACCCGCGTGGACGGCTGGCTCAACGCCGTGCGCGCCCGAGTGCGCTTTGGTGCGCAGTGCCCAGCTCAACAGCGTGATGCGTGCGGCCCGTTAGACGAAATGCGACTCATCAAAGACGCGTATGAGCAAGATGTGATGCGCCGTGCCAGCGCCATCAGCGCGCGTGCGCACATCCGCGCCATGCAAACCAGCGCGCGCATGTTGCGTTCTGGGCAGGACGTGCGTGAGTACCACTTAGATGCTGAAATCTTGCATGAGTTCCGCATGCACGGCTCGCAGTTCCCCGCCTACACGTCCATCGTGGCGGCAGGGGCGAACGCTTGCGTGCTGCACTACCGCGCCGATGCCGCGCCCGTGCGCGATGGCGAGTTGGTGTTGATTGATGCGGGTTGCGAGTTGGATGGTTATGCGTCAGACATCACCCGAACCTTTCCTGCCAACGGCAAGTTCACTGGGCCGCAACGCGACCTCTACAACTTGGTGCTGGCCAGCCAAGACGCCGCGGTGGCCGCTACCAAAACGGGCGCGCGTTTCACCGACCCACACGAAGCAACCGTCAAAGTGCTGGCGCAGGGATTGTTAGACCTCGGGTTGTTGAACAAAGCCAAGCACGGCAACGCACAAGATGTGATCGAAAAGCGCGCCTACTTCCGGTTTTACATGCACCGCACCAGCCACTGGTTAGGCATGGATGTGCACGACTGCGGCAGCTATGTGGAGCCCTCCGAGATGGGCCAAACCAGCGAGCGCAAAGACCCGCTTTCGGGTGAAACCATCCTCAATCGCCCGAGCCGGATTTTGCGCGAAGGCATGATTCTGACGATTGAGCCAGGCCTGTATGTGCGCCCCGCAGACGATGTGCCAGAAGCGTTTTGGAACATCGGTATTCGCATTGAAGATGATGCCATCGTCACGGCCAACGGGTGTGAAATCATCACGCGCGGCGTGCCCGTCATCGCAGACGAGATCGAGGCGCTGATGCGCGACGGATTAACTTAAGTTCTCTTTTGTGAATAAGTAAAAACCATAGCCACTTTCATACGCACATCCACGCATCAATGCGCGAATGCGCAGGTCTAGAATAAAAGAATCAGCTTGGGCGGTGTGCTTTTGCAAGGCACGACCGCCCTTTGCACTAATAGGAGATTTCATTGACTTCAAACCCCTCCCACAACAGCGCCGAAGCGCGTGCTGAATTGCGTCGCGCAGCCCTCGAGTACCACGAGTTTCCCACCCCCGGTAAAGTGGCGATTCAAGCCACAAAGCAGTTGGTCAACCAGCATGATTTAGCCTTGGCCTACTCGCCCGGCGTTGCGGCACCTTGCGAAGAAATCGTCAAAGACCCTAACGCTGTTTTCAAGTACACCAGTCGAGGTAACTTGGTCGCCGTGATCACCAACGGTACAGCCGTGCTGGGCTTGGGTGACATTGGTCCGTTGGCCTCTAAGCCGGTGATGGAGGGCAAGGGCGTTTTGTTCAAGAAGTTTGCGGGCATCGACGTGTTCGACTTGGAGATTGACGAGAAGAACCTCGACAAATTGGTCGACATCATTGCGTCTCTGGAGCCCACATTCGGCGGCATCAACCTTGAAGACATCAAGGCCCCCGATTGCTTCTACGTGGAGCGCAAGTTGCGCGAGCGCATGAAGATTCCAGTCTTCCACGACGACCAACACGGTACCGCCATCACAGTGGGCGCGGCTATTTTGAATGGTATCAAGGTTGCAGGCAAAGACATCAAAACCGTCAAGCTCGTCACCTCGGGTGCTGGTGCTGCCGCTTTGGCTTGCTTGGGTTTGTTGCTCAAGATGGGCATGCCGCGCAAGAATATTTACGTCACCGATTTGGCCGGCGTGGTGTATGAAGGCCGCACCGAGTTGATGGACGAAGACAAGATTCAATTCGCCCAAAAAACAGACGCCCGCACCTTGAGTGAAATCATTGACGGAGCCGATATTTTCTTGGGCTTGTCCGCTGGCGGCGTGCTCAAACAAGACATGGTTAAAAAGATGGCAGCAAGGCCCATCATCATGGCCTTGGCTAACCCCAACCCCGAAATTTCACCCGAAGATGTGAAGGCTGTGCGCGATGACGCCATCATTGCCACGGGTCGCAGCGACTATCACAACCAAGTGAACAACGTGCTGTGTTTCCCGTACATCTTCCGCGGTGCTTTGGACGCTGGGGCCTCCACCATCACCGACGAAATGGAAATCGCGGCGGTGTATGCGATTGCTGAATTGGCGCAAGCCGAACAAAGCGAAGTAGTGGCCGCTGCCTATGCAGGCGAGACCTTGGCCTTTGGCCCAGAGTACTTAATTCCCAAGCCATTCGATCCGCGTTTGATGATGAAAATCGCGCCTGCCGTGGCCCAAGCCGCCGCAGACAGTGGTGTGGCCACGCGTCCGATCAAAGACATGGAGGCCTACATCGAGAAGCTGCAAGGCTTTGTGTATGCATCCGGTTCCATCATGAAGCCGATTTATGCCGCCGCAAAACGCGCCAGCAAAAAGCGCGTGTGTTTCGCTGAGGGCGAAGAAGAACGCGTGTTGCGCGCCGTGCAAATCGTGGTGGATGAGGGCTTGGCCCAGCCCACCTTGATTGGGCGCCCAGCGGTGATTGCCCAGCGCATCGAGAAGTTTGGTCTGCGCCTGAAAGAGGGCGTGGACTACCAGGTGGTCAACGTCGAACAAGATCACCGATACCGTGATTTCTGGCAAACCTATTACAAAATGACCGCGCGTAAGGGCGTCACCGAACAGTTGGCCAAGATTGATATGCGCCGTCGTTTGTCGCTCATTGGCACCATGATGCTGCATAAAGGCGAGGTCGATGGCCTGATTTGCGGCACATGGAGCACGCCTCTGACGCATTTGAAATACGTGGACGAAGTCATCGGTCACCGCAAAGGCGTGAGCACCTATGCCGCCATGAACGGTCTGATCTTGCCCGACCGTCAGGTGTTCTTGGTGGATACCCATATCAACTATGACCCAACCGCCGAACAATTGGCCGAGATCACCGTGATGGCCGCTGAAGAAATGCGTCGCTTTGGCATCAAGCCCAAGGCGGCCTTGCTTTCGCACTCTAACTTTGGCAGCAGCGACAAGCCTTCGGCCATCAAGATGCGCGAAACCTTGGCTTTAGTGAAAGAAAAGGCGCCTTGGCTCGAAATTGACGGCGAAATGCACGGTGATGTCGCCTTGGATGGCCATGCGCGTGAAGCTCAAATGGCAGACACCACGCTGATTGGCGATGCCAACTTGCTTGTTTTGCCGAATTTGGATGCCGCCAACATTGCCTACAACCTGCTCAAAACGGCCGCTGGCGGCAATATTGCGATTGGCCCAGTGCTGTTGGGTGCCGCAAAACCCGTGCACATTTTGACTGCGAGCACCACCGTGCGCCGCATCGTCAACATGACGGCGCTGACGGTGGCCGACGCCAGCGCCGTGCGCTAAGCGTTTTCCCTAGCCTAATTTAACCCCTTTGGGTTAAATACCCCTGTAGGGCCCTCCAGAAATGGCAGGGCCCTTGCTTTTTTATGGCAATTCGGAGACACTTAAGCTTCCAAATTTCGGGTTAACCCGAAGATTCAATGAATTTTTAGAAGCTTTAAGAACGGCGATTCTCCATGCCATTGCGTACAGTTAAAACCAATATCGTTCAGTCCATTCGCGCTTTCCGCGTGCCTGATTTACAAGAGGCCGCTGAAGGCTTGGGCCATCACTTTTTGTACGTCAATCTGGCTCAGACCCAGAGCAAGCAAGATATCTTGGACGTCATCTCGAAAGAGTTCAACCTGTCGGCTCAAGCCAGCAAGAATTTTGACTCCTTGTATGACGGCATGACGGACCCTCTGCACAAGTCGGGTCCACAGCCTGGTTTCATTTTGGTGTTAGAGCACATCCCTGCGCACGCCAAGTTTGACAAAGAAGCCCGCGAACAGTTGTTGGACATCTTCCGTGAAGCGTCCGACTACTGGTCCGACCGCAAAGTGGCTTTCCGTTGTTTCTACTCCTTCTCTGTGGCGCGCGCACCTTCCGCTGATAAAGCTGGCGTGTCCGTCGATGGCATCGAGTTGCTGGATGATGGCGAAAAAATGCCAACCGACAAGCTGGTCGATGTGTCCCCCATGGCCTTGCGCATGAGCAGCCCGTTCAACGCGGGTTACTGGCAAACCGCCGCCTAACGCGCACGCTGCCGACGGCAGCGCTCAAACAAAAACCCGTCGCAGGGCTCTGCTGACGGGTTTTTTCTTGGCCTAAATGGGTTGGGCTCAGAGGCTTTGAACCAAGGTGATGTATTCAGCCACGGGCACCTCTTCAGCGCGGCGTTGCACATCAAAGTGGCCGGCGAAGTTTCGCGCTTCCAACCATCGCCCGAGCGTGTGGCGTAGCAGCTTGCGACGTTGGCTGAATGCCACCTTCACCATGCTCTCCATGAGCTTGACATCAATTTGCGGGGGCTGGGCCAAGGGCACCATGCGGACCACCGCGCTGTCCACGCGAGGGGGCGGATCAAACGATTGAGGCGGAACGAACAGCACGTTTTCCATGTCGTAACGCCACTGCAACATCACGCTCAGGCGGCTGTAATCGCCGCTGCTGGGGGTCGCCACCATGCGATCAATCACTTCTTTTTGGAGCATGAAGTGTTGGTCTTGAATGACCGCCACGTGCTCGAGCAACAGAAACAAAATGGGGGAGGAGTTGTTGTAGGGCAGATTACCCACGACGCGCAGTTTGGGAACTTTTAGATCTGCGGCCAACTGTGTGAAGTCCACGCGCAAGACATCGGATTCAATCACGTTGAGGTGTGGGTGCTCGCGCAGTCGCACGGCCAGATCGCGGTCCAACTCGATGACGTTGAGATGCCCCAGGCGCTCCACCAATGGCTGTGTGAGAGCAGCCAAGCCTGGGCCAATTTCCACCATGGGGTCACCGGCTTGCGGGTTGATGGCATCGACGATGCCCTCGATGATCGCGCCGTCGGTGAGGAAATGCTGGCCGAAGCGCTTGCGTGCGATGTGTTTCAAAGTGAACTTTGTTTATTGGGGGGCATCACGGTATTCAACATAAGCACGGCCACGTACTTCTTGGGCCCAGAGTTGATAGGTCTCTTCGTATTTCTTATCACGTAGGCCTGTGCGCGATAAGTCGCGCAACTCGCGTTCGCTGATGGGGGCTTCGCGGCGCTCCAGCACTTGAATCAAGTGCACGCCAAAGCGCGAAATCACAGGGTCGGCGATTTGGCCGGGTTGAAGCTTGGTCATGGCCTCTTCAAACTCGGGCACAAACATGCCGGGGCTGACCCAGCCCAAGTCACCGCCTTCAGGAGCGCTGGCATCTTGCGAGTGTTCGCGGGCCAGCTTGGCAAAGTCGACCTTGCCCGTTTCGATTTGGCGCTTGTATTCGGCCAATTGCGCCCGTGCCGTGGTTTGACTCAACTGGCCACCGGGACGCAACAAGATGTGGCGTGGGTGCGTTTGTGTGACGGTGACGACGCTACTGGCGCGTTTGGTGACCAACTTCAAGAGGTGAAAGCCTGCGCCAGAACGCACGAGGGTCACGCCACCCACGGCCAAGTTTTTGGTGGCGTCTACAAAAAGAGTGGGGTAACGATTGGCGGCGCGCAAGCCCATTAGGCCGCCTTTGTCGCGTTCCGCGCTGTCAGAGAAATCTTTGGCGGCGCGGGCAAAATCATCGCCGCGCTTGAGGCTGGCGAGCAATGTTTCCGCTTTGGTTTGAAGCGCGGCGATGTCGACCGGGCCGGCTTTTTCAGAAACGGCGATCAGGATGTGGCCCAGTTCAATGTCTGGGTTAACACCCACGCTGGCGCTTTGGCGCTCGCGGACAGCTTGGTCAATTTCTACATCACTGATTTTGATGCGACCCGGCACATTGCGTTCGGTCAGGCGTTGCAGGGTGAGCTGGTCACGCAGGTTCTGACGCAAGCGTTCGACACTTGAACCTTCGGAGGCCACTTTGCGGTGCAGGGCGTCGAGGGTGATTTGACTTTGTGCCGCCATGCGTTGCTCGGCTTGGGTGACGGCATCCTCGTCAATGACGATGCCCGTTTCTTTGGCGTGCTGAAGCAGGGCTCGTTCGACGATCAAACGCTCCAAGGCGTTGCGTAGCAACGCTTCGTCGCCAGGGAGTACGCGACCTTGTTGCTTGAGTTGCTCGCGCAATTGAGGCGCACGCAGGTGGACATCGTGGTTGGTGATCGGCACAGAGTCCACGACCGCCACGATGAAATCACGGCCACTCCCAGAGGGGCTGGCCGTGGTTTGTGCAGAGGCAGACAGGGCACATGCCATCGACGCCCACAAGAGGAAAAAACGGGTTTTTGAATCAAACATGTTCACTGTCAATCGTAGTTGCCAAAACGGCTAGGGGTCATGGTGGGCTGCCGCAAAGGTTGGTAGCGAGGCACATTGGTTCGCAGCGATCCTAAGGCGTTAAAGCCGGCGCGTGAGAAGCCAACGAACTCCATTTGGAACAAGATGCGTTGGCGTGTCAAACCGTCTGCAATTTGTAAACGCTCGATCACGGTACGGCTGAGCCAGCATCCTGCATCGTATTCGAAGCCGACGACCGATTGAATCGTGGACTTGCTGACCATGTCGTAGTTGATGCGCGCGACGCTGTACCAGCGGCCTTCGCCTAAACCACGGCCTTGCCCGTCGTCACTGTCCGCGCCGCCCCACAAATCATGCAGCGGCCATTGCCAGCCGAGGTCGAGCTGCTTGGAGATCACATTGGCGGACTCATCATTCTCCGTCCGCCAAGCGGCACTGACCACGCGGTAAGAGGCGGGGTTGTAACGACCACCCACCACGCGACGCATGAAGTTGTCTGTTTTCTGGTTGTATTGAACGGTGGAGTCCACGGCCCAAGCGCGCGTGAGGTTGAGGGAGGCCCCCGCCAAAACATCGCTGATGCCAGACTTGGCCGTTGGATCATCGGGCATGACCACCTGTTGCTCTTGCATGCGCAAGCGCTGAGCCACACCAAAGCGCGCGCCTTCAGCGCCAGTGTCAGGATCGATGAGGCGCGACGTGACGCCCAAGGTGAGCAGTTTGCTGTCGGAGATGCGGTCATTCCCGCCGAACGCGTTCTCGGTGAAGATGCTGGCGAAGTTAAACGCGTTGCTGCCCGAGTCGTAGTTGGGCAAATAATTCTGGTCACGGTAGGGCGTGTAGACATAGAACGCCCGAGGCTCTAGGGTTTGCGTCCATGCACGGCCGAACAAACGCTGGTTGCGCTCAAACGCCATGCCGGCATCCAGACTGAAGGTGGGCGTGGTGACGCTGGCGGTTGTTTGGCCTTGGTGGCCGTTATAGAACTGCGTGTTGGGCAAACCACCCACGAACTGGTAGCTGCGACCGTGCAGCTGCATCTTGGGCGTCACATAGCCGTAGGGCGAGACAAAGGGGCGGCTAATTTGTGCCAACGTCACGGCGCGGTCTGCATTGGGCGCGCAGTTGTAAAACAATTTTGTTCCGCTGTTGGTGGCTGCTGTTGCACAGTCGATGTCGCGCGCAGATGAAAAGCGGGTGAAGGTCCCGTCCACGCTGAAGTCAAAACCGCCGGCGAGGTTCAACCGTTGAAGGCGCGCGGTGAGTTGAGGCAGACGGTCAAACGGGGGTGAGATGCGGTTGAAGTTTGGGTTGTTGGGGTCGGCCAAGTCTTGCAGGGTTTGAAACTTTTGCGCGAGGAAGCCGGTGGTGATGTAGCCGTCAGTCCAGGTGAGGGACACATCGTTGGATTGCAAACGCTGCACGCCCGTGATGCTGTTGAGCGAGAAGTCTTTCCAGTAGTTGTCGTCACTCACCCGGTTGAGGTTGAGGGTCATGCCCAAACCACCACCGGCGAAGGCGGGGTTGAGTAAGCCGGTGTGCGCGTAGTTCATGCTCCAACGCCGTGTGTCGTCGCGGAGCTTGTCTTTTTCCATGTAGTCAAAGCGCATCAAGCCTTGGAAAGGTGGCAGTGGCGCTGCGCCTTCAAGGTAGCGGAACTCGGTGCTCAGGTTGACGCCGCGCTTGCTCCAGTAAGTGGGCGTGAAGGTGATGTCGCGGTTGGGCGCTAGGTTCCAGTAATAGGGCTGGGTGTATTCCATGCCGCCAATGTTGTCGATGCCGATGTTCGGGGGCAGCAGGCCAGACTTGCGTTCGTCGGTAAGCGGAAAGTCCATGGCCGGTATCGGCAACACAGGCACTCCTTTGAAGCGTACCGATGCGCCTTCGACTATCACCACGTTGCGGTCGGTGTCTAGAGAAATCTTGTCGCCCTTGAAAAACCAATCTGGCATCCAAGTGGGGCCGGGCTTGCGCTGACAGGTGGTGAAGCTGGCGTTGTGCATCACCGTGTGGGTCTCATCGACGAAGTCAATCCGGTCGGCGGTTCCATAGGCCGTGCTCTTGTGCAAGCGGTAGCTAGGCTGCGTGAAAAAACCTTCGAAGGCGTCTAAATGCAAATCCAGTGCGGGGCCTTGGTAGACATTGCCGGATTGGTTGATGTAGACATTGCCACGCGCTTTGGCCAGATCTGTGACTTGGTCGTAGTTCACCTGGTCAGCTTTGAGCAAAATCTCGCCCCGACGGACGATGACTTGGCCCTCCAGCACGGTTTGCAAATTGGTGCGCTCGTTGAGCGTGTCGCTTTGCAAATAGGTGGGCAACTCTTTGCGTGCCGATTGCGGAATGGCTTCTTCCAGCAGACTGCTGGAGCGCAGCACCAAGGGTGGCGCGCTGACCGTCTGTGCCTGTGCGCCCAAGCTGACGCCCAGCATGCCAATCGCTAACCACGACAGGGCTCGGAATTGGCGGTGAAAATCTGGCAACAGCATGAAAACGGGAAGACCTTCAATCGACAGCCCCTGCTCAAGCAGTGCCCGAAAAGTCGGGACGCTCGGGGCGGTTTGTAGAATTGAGATTATCCATGAGCACACAGCCAACTTCCCAGCCTTCGGGCACATTCCCCCACGCACCGATCGAATGGGCGCAGCCCGAACGGCAAGCGGCCTTCCACCAGTGGCTAGACGCCCAATCTAGCGGCCACGGCGTGCGGCCCGCGACCGTGCGTGCCGCCTCGGCCGATGCCAGCTTTCGGCGCTATTTCAGGGTCGACACAACCAATGGCTCGTGCATCATCATGGACGCGCCCCCCGACAAAGAAAACTGCGAACCGTTTGTGCGCATCGCCGGATTGATGCGGGACGCCGGCCTCTACGCCCCACGCATCTTGGCCTGGGACGAACCGCAGGGCTTCATGTTGCTCGACGACATTGGCCACCAAACCATGATGGAGGTGATTCAGCGTGATGACCCGCAGGCCAACCACGCTTTGTATATGCGCGCTCTGGATGCCCTGCTGGCGCTGCAACAAAGCAGCCGACCCGGCGTGTTGCCTTCCTATGACGAGGCCTTGCTCCAGCGTGAACTGGCCCTGTTCCCCGATTGGTACTTGACCCAGCACCGCCAGCTGAGCATCGACAGCACCCAGCGCGCCATGCTGGACAAGACGTTTCAAACCATCGTGCAACGCAACTTGGCCGGGCCCAGCGTGTATGTGCACCGCGACTTCATGCCGCGTAATTTGATGATGCCACTGGACCCTGCCGAGCAACGCCTAGGCGTGTTGGACTTTCAAGACGCGGTCTATGGCCCCATCACCTACGACATTGCCAGCCTCATGCGCGACGCTTTTTTGACGTGGGACGAAGATTTTGTGCTCGACGTGACCATCCGCTATTGGGAGCGCGCCCGCAAACTGGGATTGATGGATTTTGAGGATTGGCACAGCGACTTCGGCGCCTTCTACCGAGCTGTGGACTGGATGGCCTTGCAGCGCCACCTTAAAGTAGCCGGGATTTTTGCGCGCCTGACCTTGCGCGACGGCAAACCCAAATACTTGGCCGATGCCCCGCGCTTCATCAACTACATCCGCTCGACCGCCAGTCGCTACAGCGAGCTCACGCCACTGCTGCGTTTGGTGGACAAGATCGAAGGCACAGAGCCCGCCATCAGCTTGGCCTTCCCGCGTTTGAACGGCAGGGGTTAAGCATGGCCCGTTTTTATTGCCCGCTGCCCTTGGCCACAGGCCAAGTGGTGGATCTGCCGTCCACCGCCGCGCGCCATGTGCAAGTGCTGCGCATGCAACCCGGCCACGCGCTGACCCTGTTCAACGGCGAAGGCGGCGAGTTCAGCGCCGAGGTTCAAAGCATGGGCCGCAGTGATGTGTGCGTGGTCGTCGGCGAACATCGCGCGGTGGAGTGCGAAGCCACCGTGCAAGTTCACCTCGCCGTGGGCATGCCGGCCAACGAGCGCATGGATTGGTTGGTAGAAAAAGCCACTGAGCTGGGGGTGCACCGCATCACCCCTTTGATGACCGAGCGCAGCGTGATCCGCCTGACAGGCGAGCGTGCCGAGAAAAAGCAAGCGCATTGGCAGGCCATCGCCGCCAGCGCGAGCGAGCAATGTGGGCGCAACCGCGTGCCTGTCATTGATCTGCCCGAGCGCTTAGAGGCTTGGCTGGCGCGTCAAACCCTAGAAACAGGGGTGGAGCACGGTGTGTTGTCTTTGCATGCCAGCACACAGCCTTTACAGGCCTTGCGTGATGGTGCGGCAGCTGCGCCTAAGACATGGGTGTTGCTCAACGGCCCAGAAGGTGGCCTGACCGATGCAGAGGACGCGACAGCCCGCGCCAAAGGCTTTGCAGCGGTGAGCTTGGGTGCGCGCGTGTTGCGCGCCGAAACAGCGGCGCTGGGCGCCTTGACCTTGCTCACCTTGGCTTAACAAGCGCACACAGCCAAAGCACACCATGCAAACTGCACTTTGGATGTCCATGGTCGTGTTTGCGTTTGTGACATCTGTCACGCCAGGCCCTAACAACATGATGTTGTTGGCGTCAGGTGTGAATTTTGGTGTGCGGGCCACACTGCCTCACCTGTTGGGCATTTCGTGTGGGCACTTCATCATGCTGATGGCCGTGGGCTTGGGTGTGGGCGAACTATTCATCCGCGTGCCAGTTATTTACCAAGGGATGCAAGTGCTGGGCATGGCGTACATGCTTTATTTGGCGTGGGGCATCGTCAAAAGCCGTGCGCCGTTAGAACACGATGCAGCGAATGACGTCGCAAAGCCCCTTGGCTTTTGGGGCGCAGCTGCATTTCAGTGGGTCAACCCCAAGGCGTGGGTGATGACGCTGGGCTTCTTTAGCAATTACTTGCCCCAAGATGCTGGCATGGTGCTGATTGCCGCTGCATCGCTGGTGTTCAGTCTCATTAACTTTCCCAGCATCGCCGTGTGGGCGATGATGGGTGCACGCATGGGCCACTACCTGCAAGTCGATCTTTATCGACGCATCTTTAACTGGACAATGGCGGCTTTGCTCGTGGCCTCGATGGCCGCGAGTTTGTTCATGCGTTGAACTTAAACACCGCGGTGCCCGCCATCAAATTCGGCCACACATCGACGCGCTGGCCATCTTGCAGACCAAACGCATCGACCACATGCAGGTTGTTCTTCTCAGCCAGCACTTCGAAATCTTTGAACGTGCCAACACGGATGTTGGGTGTGTCATACCACTGGTAGGGCAAGCGTTTGGTCACGGGCATGCGGCCTTGCAGAATGCTCACGCGGTTAGGCCAATGCCCAAAGTTGGGGAACGCCACGATGCCAGTGCGACCCACGCGCGCAGTTTCGCGCAGCATGGTTTCGGCGTTGCGCAAATGTTGCAGCGTGTCGATTTGTAGCACCACGTCGAAGGATTGGTCGGCAAATACGCTCAGTCCCAAGTCGAGGTTGAGTTGCAGGACGTTGACGCCGCGTTGCACGCAAGCGTGCAAATTCGCGTCGTCTAGCTCAACGCCATAGCCGGTGCAGCCGTGGTGTTGTTGCAAGTGGGCCAGCAGCGCGCCGTCGCCGCAGCCGAGGTCGAGCACACGGCTGCCAGCAGGCACCAGCGCGGCGATGGCCAGTAGGTTGTCGTGCGTCATGGCTGCACCTCCTCGTGGGCAATGCGCTCGAAGTAAGAGCGCACCACGTTCATGTAGCGTGCATCGTCGAGCAAGAAGGCATCGTGCCCATGTGGGGCATCGATTTCGGCATAGCTCACATCGCGTTGGTTATCCACCAAGGCCTGCACCATTTCGCGGCTGCGTGCGGGCGAGAAACGCCAGTCGGTGGTGAAGCTCACCAATAAAAATTTCGCGGTGGTGCGTGCAAATGCCGCAGACAAATCGCCGCCATACAGACGGGCGGGGTCGAAGTAGTCGAGCGCGCGGGTGATCAGCAAATAGGTGTTGGCGTCAAAGTACTCACTGAACTTGTCGCCTTGGTAGCGGAGGTAGCTTTCGATTTGGAACTCCACGTCTTGCGTCGTGTAGAGGTAGTCTCGCGTGGCGTCGTCCGCCGCCGGGCCGCCCCAAGGCGGGCGAGCCCCCTCGAGGAGCGTGGGGGTACGAAGTTTGCGGCCAAACTTCTCGTTCATCACATCGTCGCTCAGATACGTGATGTGGCCCACCATGCGGGCAATGCGCAAGCCCCGTTGTGGTACCACGCCGTGTTGGTAGAAGTGGCCTTCATGAAAATCTGGGTCGGTCACGATAGCGCGGCGCGCGACTTCGTTGAAGGCGATGTTCTCGGCGGTCAGGTTGGGCGCGCTGGCCACCACCACGGCATGACACACGCGGTTGGGGTATTGCAGCGTCCAGCTCAAGGCTTGCATGCCGCCCAAGCTGCCGCCCAAAACGGCGGCGAGTCGGGTGACGCCCAAGCGGTCCAGCAACAAGGCTTGTGCGTTGACCCAGTCTTCCACGGTGACCACGGGGAAGTCTGCGCCGTACACACGGCCCGTGTCGGGGTGGATGTGCATGGGGCCGGTGGAGCCAAAGCAAGAGCCGAGGTTGTTCACGCCAATCACGAAGAAGTGTTGGGTGTCCACGGGCTTACCGGGGCCGATCATGTTGTCCCACCAGCCTTCGCTTTTGTCTTGGCCTTCGTACACGCCCGCCACATGGTGCGACGCATTCAGCGCATGGCACACCAGCACCGCGTTGGAGCCGTCGGCGTTGAGCTT
>CAIODK010000014.1 GCA_903856995.1 uncultured Burkholderiales bacterium | reverse complement strand
CGCGTCGTGGCAAATATCATCAACATTGCTTGCGACATGTGCCAACAAGGTATTTGCTCGCCCCAAGACTTAGAAGCCAGCGGCAGCGTTGATTTGGGACACGCGATGGGCCCGCTGAGCATGGGTGATAAATATGGTCCTACCGAAATTTTAGAAGTGCTGTTCAACGTTCAAACCGTTTACGGTGACACGCGCTATCGCCCCAGTCCATGGCTGCGTCGACGTGGCGCACTTGGCTTGAGCTTGACACACATCGAGAGCTAAGCAGGCATGACGGCTCAACTAAAAAGCATCAACCATGGTGAGACGCTCGTCTTGACCTTGTCAGATCCCGCCTATCGCAACGCGATGGCCCCTGAAATTTATGCCGCTGGCATCGAAGCGTTGAGCGTCGCAGAGACCAATCCCGACATTCGCAGTGTGGTCATCACTGGAGAAGGGTCTCACTTTTGCGCGGGTGGCAATTTGCAACGCCTCAAAGCCAATCGCGAGCTCCCTGCCGAGGTTCAAGCCCAAAGCATTGAAGGTTTTCACAACTGGATTGAAACGATACAGACTTTTCCAAAACCTGTGATTGCCGCCGTGGAGGGGGCCGCAGCGGGTGCAGGCTTCTCGCTCGCCTTGGCCTGCGACATGGTAGTGGCCGCTAGTGACAGTGTGTTTGTCATGGCTTACAGCAGCATCGCATTGTCCCCTGATGGTGGCGGCAGCTGGTACTTGGCACAGACCCTCCCCCGTCAATTGGTGAGTGAATTGTTGTTGTTGGGTGAACGTGTAAGCCCCCAACGCTTGCATGCACTGGGCATCGTCAACCATGTGGTGGACAGCGGCCACGCGCTCGGTCAAGCTTTGCATTTGGCTGAGCGCATCAATGCACGCGCGCCGAATGCCATGAGCAGCATCAAAGAGTTGCTCAACGATGCCAGCACACACAACCTGACAGAACACTTGGCCCAAGAACGCAACCATTTCGTAAAAAACTTGCATCATCCGAATGCGGGCGTTGGCATCCAAGCTTTTCTTAACAAAGAAATACCTCTCTACAAATAACCAGACCACTCAAGCCCCTCGAGTTATGAGGGTCTCCTGAGTGACAAACTCTTACTTTCAGGTCACACAAAAGACAGGCTATGGACGATCCAATTCTTAACATCGAAGAACGCGAGGCCATCAACTCAGGGCGTTGGTTCTCATCACTTTCACCTTCACTACGACACGACATTCTTCGATGCGCTTATGTCAAACGATGCAAAGACGGCGACCTGCTCGCGGCACGTGGAGACGCGCCCGAAGAGTGGATGGCCTGTGCGCGTGGCGCAGTTCGCGTGAGCTCCACCTCGCTGTCGGGCAAACAAATCACGTTCACGTATGTGGAGCCCGGAATTTGGTTTGGCGATGTCGCCATTCTGGATGGCGATCGTCGGACACACGATGTGTACGCACATGGCGAGACGACGATTCTGTGCGTTGCCAAAGCAGACTTTCAAAAAATTCTCAGCCAGCATGTGGAGTTTTACGAAGCCATGCTGCGCT
>CAIODK010000013.1 GCA_903856995.1 uncultured Burkholderiales bacterium | reverse complement strand
GTGAAGATGACTTACAACTTGCGCGCGAGGCCAGCGCCTTTTATTTGAAGTTCTCCGAATCGGTTCTCAAAGAAACGCCAGGACATTTGAAGCTGGCCGAGTCTGTCTCAGCTGGTTTCACGCAATACGCCTACGCCTTCGTGGCCTTTGATGCGGAAAAGATCGATTCCAAAACACCCAAAGTTGCTGTAGAGATGCGCGAGCGTGCCGCACGCCTGTATGCGCGTGCGTACCGACACGCGATGACGGCTTTGGAACGAAACCATGCGGGGTTTTCAGTTGCGCTCAATCAGGCAGAGCCCGCCAAACGTCCGCGTTTGACGGCGGAGCAAGTGCCCTTGGCTTATTGGGCCGCCGCGTCATTGGGTGGCTGGATCTCGATGTCCAAAGATGATCCTGATTTGGTTGCCGATTTACCCATTTCAATTCGACTGGCTGATTTGGCTTGGCAGGCCAACCCCTCTTTCGGTCAAGGTGCATTGGCTAGTTTGATGGGAACCTTGGAATCCGCACGTCTGGGCGGATCCCCTCAAAAAGCCACCCAATATTTTGACCAAGCGATTACATGGGGTCTGGGTCAAGAGGCAGGTCCTTATGTGGCCAAGGCTGAGAGCGTGGCTTTGCCCGCAGACAACAGAAAAGAGTTTGAGAAGCTACTCCACCAGGCGCTTGAAATTAGCAAAAAGCACCGAAGTTTGCAAAACGAGGTGATGCGCGAAAGAGCGCAGTGGTTGCTGTCCTCTGCCGATGATTTATTTTGAAAGTATTGAATGTCTATGTGGTTTAAATCCTGCCTGCAAATTTGTGTTGCGTTGTTTCTTTTGTGCGGTCAAACGGCCACTTGGTCTGCGCCCGATAAGCAGTTGCGCTTGGGAACCCTTGCCCCTAAAAACTCGCTCTACCACCGGCAGTTGATGGAGATTGGTGAAGCCTGGCGTGTGGCGCAGGGTGGCAATGCGAAGTTTGTGGTGTACCCAGATGGCAGCCAAGGTGGGGAGACTGAACTGGCCCGTCGCATGCGCATTGGTCAGTTGCAAGGCGCGTTGTTATCGGTGGTGGGCTTGCGAGAAATTGAGCCGTCGATTGCCGCTTTGCAATCCATGCCGCTTTTATTCAAGACGTGGGAGGAGGTCGACTACGTTCGCGAAAAAATGCGTCCCGCGATGGAGAAAAAGTTTCTCGACAAAGGATTCGTCGTCTTGGCTTGGGGTGATGCGGGCTGGGTCCGGTTCTTCTCTAAAGAGCCGGCCTTCAAACCCGATGACTATCAAAAAATGAAGTTCTTTGCTTGGGGTGGCGAGGCGGATCAACAAGAAATCATGAAGAGCATGGGCTACACGCCCGTCCCGCTGGAGACCAGTGACATCTTGCCTTCCGTCCAGACCGGCATGATCAATGTGGTGCCATCAACGCCTTACTTTGCCTTGGCAAGTCAGGTCTACACCATGGCCCCCAATATGTTGGAAATCAATTGGGCGCCCATCGTCGGAGCCTTGGTGATCACCAAAAAATCGTGGGATGACATGACGCCTGAAACGCAGGCCGTGGTGCGTGCCGCCAGTGACAAAGCGGGTGCACAAATTCGCACCAAGGCCAGACAAGAGGTAGAAGAAGCCGTGGACGCTATGAAGAAACGTGGCTTGGTGGTGAACCGACCTAATGCAGAGCAGATGCGGGCTTGGAATGAGTTGGCTGAGAAACTCTATCCTCGTATTCGCGGCACCTTGGTGCCCGCAGAAACCTTTGACGAAGTCTTTCGTCACTTGAAGGCTTACCGAGCAGGTAAATCTAAATGATGGTGCGTTTCCTTCGTGGCTTGACGCAAGCGGATGCATGGCTGGCCGCGCTTGCGCTGGTGCTGATGGCCTTGATTCCGTTGGTCGAAATAGTGTCGCGCCCTTTGATGGGGCGGGGCATAGAGAACGCACCCGTCGTGGTCCAACATTTGGGGTTGTTGATGGCGATGTGCGGGGCCATTGCTGCTGAACGCTTTGGTCACCTCACTAGCCTTGGTGTGATGGTGCCTCGGTTTTACGCGGTGGGTCAATTTGGTGCTGCGGCAGTTTGTGGTGTGTTGGCGTGGGCAAGTGGGCAATTGGTGTTCAGCGAAATGTCTGCTGAGCAAGTGTTGGCGTACGACGTGCCGGTCTGGTGGTTTCAAGCCACCATGCCTTTGGGCTTCGCGTTCTTGGCTTTTAAATTGGGGGCGCGGTGTAGTTCGCACCGAGGCGTCCAATTCGTTTGTGCGTTGGCGGCACCTTTGCTAGGGGCTTATGTGGCCTATTGCTTCGATGGTGAAGCTTTGCCATTTTGGCCCTGGGTCGTCGGGCTGGCATTGATGCTGTCGTTTGGTGCTCCCATTTTTGCGGTGTTAGGTGGTTTGGCGCTCGCCCTGTTTTGGCAAGAGGGGTTGCCGCTGGCATCCATTGCCTTGTCGCATTACCAAATCACGGTGAATCCCTCCTTGCCCGCGTTGCCACTGTTCACGCTGGCTGGCTTGATATTTGCGGGTACAGGCGCCGCACAACGGCTGGGCGCCGTCTTCGTCGCATTGTTTGGTGGCGGCAAGACGGGAACGGTGATCGCGGCGACGGTTTTGTGTTCTTGTTTTACGGCCTTCACAGGCGGCAGTGGTGTGACCATCTTGGCCTTGGGTGGTTTGCTCTTGCCTTTGTTGCAAGGCGTTGGTTATCCAGAACGTAAGGGTATCAGCTTGGTGACCAGTGCCAGTGCCTTGGGTGTTTTGCTAGCGCCATCGGTGCCACTGATCATGTACGCCATCATTGCGCGTGTCCCCATCAACACCATGTTTCTCGCGGGTATCGTGCCCGCTGTGGTGATGGTCGTGTGCTTGCTGGTCTTTGGTGGTTATTTGCGTCAAGATGTGGTCCGGACTGAGTCAGCGTCGAAACCGGTGTTCAGCATGCAGGCCCTGCGTGATGCCGCGTGGCGGGCCAAGTGGGAGTTGTTAGCCCCCGTGGTTGCCATTGGTTCTTTGGCCACAGGGTTCGCAACGCCAACCGAGAGTGCCGCGTTGACAGCCATTTATGCCGTGCTCACACAAGCTATTGCACACCGAGAGTTGGATGCGCACAAACTTGGCGCGTCCTTGTCGCAGTGCACCCAAATCATTGGCGGTGTCATGTTGATATTGGGGATGGCACTGGGACTGACAAATTACCTTGTGGATGCAGGTATTCCCGATCTCGCCACTGATTGGGTTCAAAGCGTCACCCAAAACAAATGGGTGTTTTTGCTTGCACTGAATGTATTTTTATTTGCTGCGGGTGCGCTGATGGAGATCTATGCCGCGATCGTGGTGTTGGTCCCCTTGTTGCTACCGTTGGCAACGAGCTATGGTATTGATCCGGTGCATTTCGGCATCATCTTCTTAGCGAATATGGAGATGGGTTTTTTGTGCCCTCCAGCAGGCATGAACATTTACTTTGCTTCTGCGGTGTTCAAGCAACCTATTCGAACGGTCGCGGCTTCAGTTGCACCCGCCTTGTTGGCGATCTTCGTCGGCACGATGTTGATTTCTTGGTTGCCACTC
>CAIODK010000012.1 GCA_903856995.1 uncultured Burkholderiales bacterium | reverse complement strand
TGCAGGCACCGTGATTGGCATCAGCGGGGTTTTTTGGTGTGTCTCTGCCGTCGTTGGCTTGGGTTCACGCAGTGCGTTTTTGCTCAGAGTGCATAAAAATCACGGATGAAGTTCCATGCGTCGTCGACGGTGTCGGCATACTTGAACAAGTCCAAATCTTCCTCAGAGATCACACCTTCTTCGACCAACACGTGCAGGTTGATCAAGCGCTTCCAGTGGTGACTGCCAAAGAGCACGATAGGCACGGGCTTGGCTTTTTTACATTGGACGAGGGTGAGTGTTTCAAACAACTCGTCCAAAGTGCCAAATCCACCAGGGAAGGCGACCAAGGCTTTGGCGCGCATCATGAAGTGCATTTTGCGCATGGCAAAGTAGTGAAACTTGAAACTCAGGTCTGGTGTGATGTAGGGGTTTGGGGTTTGTTCGTGGGGTAGAGCGATGTTTAGCCCAACGCTGATGCCACCGGCCTCGGCCGCACCACGGTTGGCCGCTTCCATGATGCCGGGTCCGCCACCGGTGCAGATAAACAGCTTGCGGCCATTGGTCTTGCCTTGACTGAATTGCGTGATGGTGTGGGCGAGGGCTCGCGATTGTTCGTAATAGCGGGCATTGCGTACCAATACTTCAGCCGTGGCAGTCGCCTTTTCATCACCACTGGCGCGTGCTTGCATCAGTTGCAGGTGTGACGCCTCTTCGCTACGAAAACGTGCGCTACCAAAGATGACCACCGTGTGTTCAATGCCGCGTTCGATTTGCGCCAAGTCGGGCTTGAGCATTTCCATTTGAATACGCATGCCGCGCGTTTCTCGTCGCAGCAAAAACTCCGGGTCGGCAAAAGCCAATCGGTTCGATTCGGGTTTGAGCGTGTCGCCATTGTCAAAGTGCGCTTTGAGGGTTTCCCAAGCATCGGCAAGGCGTCGGTCGTGAGGGTCTAGCATTCCATCCATGCCCTCATGTTACTTGCAGAAAAGCGGTTCACGCGGGCATGAAAAAGGCTCCCGAAGGAGCCTTGATGGTGAAGCCTAAAAAGACTTAGACGCGCTTGCGGTATTCGCCCGTGCGTGTATCGACTTCGACTTTGTCGCCTTGTGCCACAAACAAGGGCACAGACACTTCAAAACCGGTCGACAGCTTAGCTGGCTTCAACACTTTGCCTGAGGTGTCGCCTTTGACGGCTGGCTCAGTCCAAGTGATTTCGCGCACAACGTTGGTCGGCAATTCAACAGAAATGGCCTTCTCGTCGTAGAACACCACTTCGAGTTCCATGCCGTCTTCGAGGTAGTTCAGGGCGTCGCCCATGTTGCTGGCTTCGACTTCGTATTGATTGAAATCGGTGTCCATGCAAACGTACATCGGGTCAGCGAAGTACGAGTAGGTGCAATCTTTTTTGTCCAAGATGACTTGATCCATCTTGTCATCAGCCTTGAAAACCACTTCGGTACCGAAGTTGGCAATCAGGCTTTTCAGTTTCATACGAACGGTGGAAGAGCCACGGCCGCCACGTTGGTATTCGGTGCGCAGGACAACCATTGGGTCCTTGCCGTGCATGATGACGTTGCCAACGCGGATTTCTTGTGCGGTTTTCATAGTTGAAGTTTTCTTAGGGGTAGTGGCCCATGCAGGTCAGGCTGCGCTGGGGTTCGCAAACGCATATTTTAGCGTTTTTGAGCCACGAAACTCAGCAACTGGGTGGTGAGGTCTGTTTGACTGAATAAATGGCGTTGCACCTGCTGACTCCAATCGTGCCAATTGCCAAGGGCGGCGTGGGTTAGCGCCGGCAGAGGGCCTGTTTCTAGGCCATTCCAAACCGAATGAAATTTTCTCAATGCCATCGGAAGCTTGAGCGCCACTTCAAAGGCGTGAAGTTTGTCGTGGTGTGCCAAGTCGTCTTGCGGATAGATGTGCCACACGAACGGCCGACCCGCCCAAAGCGCCCGCACCAACGAGTCTTCGCCACGCACGAAGTTGAGGTCGCAGGACCACAGCAGGTGGTCAAAGTCGGTTTGGCTCAGGTAGGGCAGCGGGCTGATGCGCAGGTTCCCCGTTCCAGCTTCCGGTATGTCTAGAGACTGGGTGGCGGCTGCTAGGGCTGCTTGGGGGCGGCCTGGGGCTACCAGCAGGCGGTTGGGGGCATCGCCTTGGATCAGCTGGGTAAGCAACTCAGGCAAGGCTTGAGGCTCGTAGAAAAACAGGCTAATCAGACGTTCGTTCGTGGCGATGGGCTGGTTCAGCGGCAGGGTGCGTAGCCAAGCTGTTCGATCAAACCCGGCTTGGCGTTCAGACAGGTTTGGCTCGCGCAGCAAACCACCTGTGTCGGGTGTAAAGCCCGGAAAGAAAAACCATTTCTGCATTCCGCGCGCAGGGCCGTGCATGACGGGCGAGCTCAGCCCATGCGAGCGGGCCACATAGCCTTCGGCACTCAGGTATTCGAGGTTAATCCACACGGGCGAGGTGCCTTGCGCCATCAAGGCCAGAAAAGCGTCGGGTAGTTCGCTGCCAAAAGCTTCGATCACCACATCACCCACTTGAAACGCCGCATCGTGGGCCAGCGACTGCAAGGCAGCCTCGTTGGGCCAGGCGCGCAGTTCCACCCCCTCACATCCGTGCGGAGCCATCCAAGCCAAAGCCGAGGCATCGTCGACCCACAGGCGCACGGCGTGTCCGCGCTGGGCCAAATCGGCACTGAGCCGCCAGCACACGCCAAGGTCGCCGTGGTTGTCGATGACACGACAAAAAATATTCCAAATCTTTTTCACGCTAGAGATTGTCCACAATACGGGCATGCCTGAAACCAAGCCAGAAAAAGAAGCCCCACGTCACCCGCCCGAGTTGTTGGAGCTGGTGGCGAGCTTGCCAGCCTTGCCCGGCGTGTACCGCTACTTTGATGCGCAAGAGCAAGTGCTGTATGTTGGCAAGGCCATCAACTTGAAACGACGTGTGTCGAGCTACTTTCAGAAAGACCACGGTGGTTCCCGCATTGGTCACATGGTCAGCAAGATTGTGCGCATGGAGACCACGGTGGTGCGTTCCGAGGCAGAGGCTTTGCTGCTTGAGAACAACCTGATCAAGTCACTCAAGCCGCGCTACAACATCTTGTTTCGTGACGACAAGAGCTACCCGTATTTGAAGATGACACGCGGCGTGGCCACGACAACGCATGAAGCACCTAAGCAAGGTGTGAACCCGAGCCCACTCCAAGTGCCGCGCGTGGTGTATTACCGTGGCGCAGTGGACAAGCGCCACGACTACTTTGGCCCCTACCCCAGCGTGTGGGCGGTGCGTGAAGCCATTCAGCTTTTGCAAAAAGTATTTCGCTTGCGCACCTGCGAAGACACGGTGTTCAACAACCGCACCCGTCCCTGTTTGTTGTTTCAAATCAAGCGGTGCTCAGCGCCGTGTGTGGGTCAAATCTCCGTGCCCGACTACCAGCGCGATGTGGACAGCGCCATGCGCCTGCTGCGCGGTGAAACGCAAGAGGTGATGGCCAGCATCGAAGCCCGCATGATGGCGCACGCTGCGCAGTTGGAGTTTGAACAAGCCGCCGAGCTGCGCAACCAAATGGGCGCGCTAGCCAAAGTGCTGCACCAACAAGCGGTGGACACCGTGGGCGACCAAGATGTGGACATCTTGGCGGTCAAAGTGCAGGGCGGCAAGGCCTGTGTCAACTTGGCCATGGTGCGTGGGGGCCGCCATTTGGGGGATCGCCCTTACTTCCCCGTGCATGTGGACGACGCTGAGCCAGCCGAAGTGTTGGATGCATTTTTAAGCCAGCACTATTTGGATGTGCCTGTGCCGCCCGCGCTGATCACAAGCCACGCGGTGGACAAAGAGCTGCTGCAAGCGCTCATTGAGCAAACCGGCGTGAAGATCTCCGCCGTCCACAACCCGCGTGAGCAACGCCGCGTGTGGTTAGAGATGGCGCAGCAAAACGCCGACATTCAGCTCGCCCGTTTGTTAGCCGAAGAGGGCTCACAGCAGGCGCGCACCCGTGCCTTGGTGGACGCGCTCGACCTAGCGCCTGAGGATTTAGAACAGTTCCGTGTGGAGTGCTTTGACATCTCGCACACCTCGGGTGAGTCGACCCAGGCGTCATGTGTGGTGTTCCATCACCACAAGATGCAAAGCGCCGAATACCGTCGCTACAACATCGACGGCATCACCCCTGGCGACGACTACGCAGCCATGCGTCAAGTGCTGTTGCGCCGCTACAGCAAGCTAGCCGAGGCCGTGCGCGCAGGGGAGGGCAAGCTGCCTGACTTGGTGTTGGTCGACGGCGGTAAAGGCCAAGTGTCGATGGCCCGTGAGGTGTTTGAGTCGCTCGGTCTCGACCTGTCACGCATCGTGGGCGTGGAAAAAGGCGAAGGCCGAAAGGTTGGCTTAGAAGAGCTGGTGTTTGCCGATGGCCGAGACAAGGTATCTCTCGGCCGCGACTCAGCCGCCTTGATGTTGGTGGCACAGATACGCGACGAGGCGCACCGCTTTGCCATCACCGGCATGCGTGCGGCACGCGCCAAAGTACGCGTAGGCGGCAGCAAGCTCGAAGAGATTGCAGGCATCGGCCCCAAAAAGCGCGCCAAACTCTTGCAGCGTTTTGGCGGCGCACGCGGCGTTGCCGATGCCAGTGTGCAAGACCTCTGTACCGTCGAAGGTATTTCGCAAGAATTGGCACAAACGATTTACCAAGCCTTGCGGTGAGCAAGGTCGTTTTTAGAAAGTCACTATGAACTCATTGAACCGTCGTGAATGGCTGGCGCAAGCCGGCGTGGGCACTGCCAGCGTGCTGGGCAGCCAAGCGTGGGCGCAAAGCCCATGGCCGAACAAGCCCTTGCGGTTGGTCGTGCCCTTTGCGCCTGGGGGGAGCTCGGAAATCGTGGCGCGTGCCGTCGCCGCAGAGATGGGTAAAGGCCTGGGCCAAAGTGTGTTCGTCGACAACAAGCCGGGTGGAGCGGGCAACATTGCCATGCAAGAGGTGGCGAACAGC
>CAIODK010000011.1 GCA_903856995.1 uncultured Burkholderiales bacterium | reverse complement strand
GGCATGCTGAGGGTGTGGCCATCGCAACCCATGACGAGGCCATGATAGCCACAGACCAGTTGCCCATGGCAGACGCGGCCCAATGACAAGGGTGCACCGCGGTGCGGGCAAAAATCTTCCAACGCCGACACAGCGTTATCAGGACCTCTGAAAAAAACCATGGCCTCATTGCAAATTTTTCGGCCCAAAGGTTTGTCGGTGATTTCGTCGGCCCGACAGGCCACGTACCATTCATTTTTGAGAAACATCTCATCTCCTTAGAAGCTGCTTCGTGACACACCCAGTAACTTGGCCAACACATCAGATTGTTGCAAAAGTGATTCTGCTGAACTGCTGTGAACCACCTGACCTTGATCGAGAACAATGGCTTGATCACTGATGGCCAAAATGGCCTGAGGGTGTTGTTCCACAATGATGGCAGACAAACCCTCCACTCGGGTCAAACGAGAGATGGCTTTGAGCAATTCTTCCACAATGATCGGCGCCAATCCCTCTAAGGGTTCGTCCAGCAACAAGAGCCTCGGGTTGGTAACCAGGGCACGTCCGACAGCCAGCATTTGCTGCTCACCGCCAGACAACTGCGTCCCCAAGTTGAGTTTGCGTTCAGCCAATCGGGGGAAAAGTTGATACACGCGTTCAGGAGTCCAATGAACACCTGCACCAGATTTTGCAGGCAGTCGTGCTACTGCAGTCAGGTTTTCGTGCACTGTCAGTGATTTAAAAATATTTCGCTCTTGGGGTACCCAACCGATTCCTGCATTTGCGCGTTTGTAGGAAGGCAACTTGTGAAGCGCAATGCCGTCCAAAATAATTTCGCCCTGATGCTGCCGCGTTGCGCCAGCCAAGGTATCGATCAAGCTGGTTTTTCCAGTGCCATTGCGGCCTAGCAACGCCAAGGTTTCTCCGGCTTTCATTTGAAAACTGATCTGCTGCAAGATGACAGCTTCGCCGTAGCCAGCACTGAGGTTATTGACAGAGAGTAAAACAGGCTCACCCATGGCGCAGCACCTCGCTGTGACCTAAGTAGACCGCTTTCACGCGTTCATCATGCGCAATTTCTTGCGGAGTGCCTTCCGTCAAAATAGCCCCATTGACCAAGACGGTGATGCGATCAGCAAACTCAAATACCAAGTCCATGTCATGTTCAATCAGCAACACAGACACCTGTTGCGGCAATGCTGCGACGGTATGAAGCAATTCCTCTCGTTCACCTGCAGGCACGCCGGCAACCGGCTCATCCAACAGCAACACTCGAGGCTCGCATGCTAGGGCGATGGCCATTTCTAGCAAGCGCCGTTTACCGTAAGGAATTTGTGAGGTTCTTTGATTGTGAACCTGTGTCAGTCGAAACAATTCAAGCAGTTCTTGGCAGCGCTCAACAACTTTCGATGATTGCCCCAGGCTTTGCCAGCATTCATGTCCTAATTTCATTTGTTGAGACACCACCATGGCCAGAGTTTCCAGGGGTGTCATGCTGTCAAACAATTGGTTGATCTGAAAGGTGCGAACCAAACCTTTTTTGACACGCTGATGCGGCTCTAATTGGGAGATCTCTACACCCTCCAACAAAACCTGTCCCGCAGTTGGCGGTAGGACACCCGTCATGAGATTGATGAGCGTGGTTTTGCCCGCGCCATT
>CAIODK010000010.1 GCA_903856995.1 uncultured Burkholderiales bacterium | reverse complement strand
TCACTTGCGCAACCCTGTCATTTGTTGTCAAGCCTTAATTCCGTGCGAGTGGATTATATCCGCAATGCAACCGTTCAATTCATCAAGCACCTTGGCCACGCTTGACCGCCACCAAAGGCACCGTCTCGTGGTGCTGCATTTGGGTACAAGGGTGCCACACGCTTTGCAAGCTGCGTTGGACCAACTGAGAGGAAAAGGTATTTGCCAAAAAAATCTCACATCGCAAGAATGGGCTTTTCGCCACGAAAGAACCATTATCCCTGTGCAGATACCAGCGCTTGTCAGGCCCCAGTTTGCTTTTGGCGCTACAGTTAGACGATATTTTTTTAGAAGCCCCCTGTATGCAAACGACTTTGCAAAATGAACAGCCGGTTCATTTCATCAAACCCGCCTCCGCCCCTGTTGTCATCGACCACGCTTGGTCTTTGGCAGACGTGGAAGCGTTGATCAACCTGCCCTTCAATGACTTGATGTTCAAAGCACAACAAGTCCATCGCGAGCACTTCAACCCCAACGAAGTGCAGCTCTCGACCCTGCTGTCCATCAAAACCGGCGGTTGCTCGGAAGACTGCGGCTACTGCCCTCAAGCTTCACGCTACGACACCGGCGTCGAAGCCACCAAATTGCTCGACGTAGAAACCGTCAAAGCCGCCGCCATTGAAGCCAAAAAGAACGGCGCAACCCGCTTCTGCATGGGCGCAGCTTGGCGCGAGCCCAAAGACCGCGACATTGAAAAAGTGGCCGAGCTCATCCGCACCGTCAAAGACCTGAACCTAGAAGCCTGCTGCACACTGGGCATGTTGACGACCATGCACGCCAACACGCTCAAAGAAGCCGGCCTCGACTACTACAACCACAACCTAGACACCGCCCCCGAGACCTACGGCGACATCATCACCACCCGCGTCTACCAAGACCGCTTGGACACGCTAGAGCGCGTGCGCACAGCGGGCATGAACGTGTGCAGCGGCGGTATTGTGGGCATGGGCGAATCACGCGCCCAACGTGCCGCGCTGGTGCACCAATTGGCCAACCTCAATCCCTACCCAGACTCTGTGCCCATCAACAATTTGGTGCAAGTCGAAGGCACCCCGTTGCACGGCACAGAAGCCCTGGATTTGCTCGAGTTTGTGCGCACCATCGCAGTTGCCCGCATCACCATGCCCACCGCCCGCGTACGTTTGTCCGCCGGCCGCCAAGACATGGGCGATGCCATCCAAGCCCTGTGCTTCATGGCTGGTGCCAACTCGATCTTCTATGGCGACAAACTTTTGACCACCGGCAACCCAGAGTGGGCGCGTGACCAAGCGCTGCTCGGCAAGTTGGGCATGAAAACCAGCTAAGCGCTTCTTTCGCGGCCAAATACAAGAAGCCCCATCACTCTTTCGAGTGATGGGGCTTTTAACTTTTAAACCCGATTAGAAGCGGTAGCCGATGCCGACGCCAATCAACATGGGGTCGAGTTTGAGATCGCCAGAATGCTTGACACCAGCGACATAAACATCGCTCCGGATTTGAACCTTCTTCACATCAAAGTTCAGTGAGACTTGCTTGGTCAAAGGCACGTCCACGCCTGCCTGCAAAGCCAACCCAAGGGTGTG
>CAIODK010000009.1 GCA_903856995.1 uncultured Burkholderiales bacterium | reverse complement strand
CTGACATCGTGGTGATTCGTTTTCCCTCGCTGGTCGATGCAGATAGCTGGCACAACTCAGCGGCGTATCAGGCGCTTCTCCCGATACGCCAAGAGGCGGCGGATGTGGTGCTGACCACTTACGAGGCCTAGGGCCTAGTCATGCTGCCATGAAGGAATCCATCGACTATCTGCACGAAGTCTTTGACGCATTCGGCCCCATCCAGGCCCGCCGTATGTTTGGTGGCTGGGGCATTTATCACGATGGGTTGATGTTTGGCCTGTATGCGGCAGGGCGTTTGTATTTGAAGACCGATGCGCACAACGTGGCGGAGTTTGAGGCAGCGGGGTCTGAGCCGTTTACCTATATGCAGCGCGGCAAGCCTGTGAAGCTGTCTTACTGGACTGCGCCCGAGGCGGTGCTGGACGAGCGTGAGCAAGCTATGTTTTGGGGCCGTCGTGCGTTTGAGGCCGCATTGCGATGCAAGCAAAGGCGTGGTGGCTAAACCAAGCGGGCATGGATAATTCGGTCATGCTTTCTACTGCGCCCTACCTCACCGCCGCCCTTTATAAATTCGTTGACCTACCCGACTTCGCTGCGCTTCAACCGCCTTTGCTAGCTTGCTGCGAGGCCCATGACGTCAAAGGCACCTTACTGCTAGCGCACGAAGGCATCAACGGCACGATCGCGGGGCCCGAGGCCGGCATTCGCGCGGTTCTGGCTTTTTTGCATGCCGACGCGCGGTTTGCCAATCTGCAGCCCAAAGAATCGTGGAGCCCCAAGCCACCGTTCACACGGATGAAGGTCCGTCTCAAACAAGAGATCGTCACCCTGCGCGTCCCCGAACTCGACCCCAATAAAACAGTAGGGCAGTACGTCAAGCCCAAGGACTGGAACGCGTTGCTGGCAGACACAGACGTGGTGGTGATCGACACCCGCAACGACTACGAGGTGGCGATTGGCACCTTCAAGGGCGCGATCAACCCACACCTCAAAAGCTTTGTGCAATTGCCCGCTTGGCTGGATGCGCAAGAAAACCTACAAGGCGAAGCCGCAAAGAAGACCAAGGTCGCGATGTTTTGTACCGGCGGGATTCGCTGTGAAAAATCAACGGCACTGATGAAGATGCGTGGCTTTGACGAGGTCTATCACCTCGAAGGCGGCATCCTCAAATACTTGGAAGAAATACCGCCCGAGCAAAGCATTTGGGAGGGGGATTGCTTTGTGTTTGACGAGCGTGTGAGCGTGGGCCATGGTTTGGGCTTGGGCCATCACGCGCTGTGCCGCTCTTGCCGTTGGCCGCTGAGCGAACAAGACAAACTGTCGCCCCATTACGTGCTCGGTGTGAGTTGCGAACACTGCCACGACCAACGCACGCCTGAGCAAAAAGCACAGATGGCGGAGCGCCAACGTCAGGTAGAACTGGCCGAAGCCCGTGGCGAGATCCACGTGGGTGCCAAGATGCCCACGCCCACCGAACGCTAGGGCCTTACATCGCCGCGGCCAGCATCTCTTGGTAGTCCTGCACCGTGGCCAAGCGGGGGTTGGTTTTGTGGCAATGGTCGGCCATCGCGCCTTCGATGATTTTGTCAAACCACGCGGGCGCCACGCCCATCGCAGCCAAACCTTTGGGCAGCCCAAGGCTTGCGTTCATTGCGGTGATGGCTTGGGCCACAGCCTCGGCAGCTTCTAAGGGGTGATGGATTTCACCCAAACCCATCGCATAGGCCATGCGCTGCATGCGGCGCTCTTTTTGTACTGATTCGGCTTCGGCGTTGAAGCGCACAACCGCAGGCAAGAACATGGCATTTAAGGTGCCGTGGTGCAAGCGCGGATTCACGCCGCCCAAGCTGTGACTCAGCGAATGCACACAGCCCAAACCTTTTTGAAACGCCATCGCGCCTTGCATCGAGGCGCTCATCATGTTCAGGCGGGCCTCGCGGTCTTGGCCGTCATTCGTGGCGCGCTCAATGTGCGCCCAACCGCGCGTGAGGCCGTCCAGCGCAATGCCATCGGCAGGTGGGTTGAACGGCGCAGCCATGAAGGTTTCCATGCAGTGCGCAATGGCGTCCATGCCGGTGGCAGCTGTCAGGCCCGGGGGTAAGCCCAAGGTGAGCTCTGGGTCGAGCAGGGCGGCTTTGGGCACCAAGTGCCACGAGTGAAAGCCCAGTTTGCGCCCATCGTCCACGATGACGATGGCCCCACGGGCCACCTCGCTGCCTGTGCCCGCCGTGGTGGGCACTGCAATCAGCGGTGACACAGCAGGCGTGATTTTGAGCGAACCGCCTTCAATGGTGGCGTAGGTTTTGAGCGGGCCTTCATGTGTGGCGGCAATGGCCACGCCTTTGGCGCAGTCAATGGAAGAGCCGCCGCCCACGGCAATCAAGCCATCACACTGGTGCGCGTGGTACACCGCTACGGCCGCGCGCACGGCAGCTTCGGTGGGGTTGGATGGGGTTTGGTCAAACACCGCGACTGCTTGAATTGAGGGCAATCCCTGCAAGGCATCGAGCGCTTTTTGCAAAATGCCCACGGCTTTGACGCCTGGGTCGGTCACGATGAGGGGGCGTTTGATACCGGCCTTGTCACACTCTGCGCCTAAAGTGCTGAGCACGCCAAAGTCAATCTGGATGTTGGTGATGTAGAGAATTTGAGTCATGGCACACTATAAAAGCCACCTCTCCAAAAGCAAGCCACATGAGTCACCGACGTAACCCGCAAAGCCTACTCACCCCCGCCATGCGCGATGTGCTGCACGCCATTGCCAAAGCAGGGCGACCACCGATGGCGCTGCTGACGGCAGAACAAGCCAAGCAAGCCTTCGCCCTAGGTGCTGGCGTGCTAGAGGTGAACGCCCAAAAAATGGCGCGTGACGACACCCTGCACATCCCCACCCGCGACGGCGCGACCCTGCGCGCCAAACTCTGGGCCGAACACGCGTCGCCCAACTTACCCGTGCTGCTGTACTTTCATGGCGGCGGCTTCACCGTGGGTAGCCCTGAAACGCACGAGGCCCTGTGCAAACACTTGGCCCATTTGGCACATTGCGCGGTGGTGTCGTTGGACTACCGCCTCGCGCCCAAGTACACATTCCCCACAGCGCACAACGACGCGGCCGATGCCCTGCAATGGCTGGCCACCCACGCCGCCAGCCTAGGGCTAGATGCCACACGCATCGCCATTGGCGGCGACAGTGCGGGTGGCACGCTCACCGCATCTACCGCCATAGCCGCGCGAGACGCAGGCATTGCACTGACGCTGCAGCTCATGTTCTACCCGGGCTGCTCGCCTGAGTACTTGGCATCCGCCCACACCTTCGAGAAAGGCTTCTTGCTGGAGAAAGCCAGCATTGAATACTTTTACGGTCACTACGTTCCAAATCTTGAGGACCGCCAAAACCCACGCTTTTCGCCCATGCTGGCAGATGTGTCGGGCGTCGCCCCCGCATGGCTGGGCCTGGCCGAGTGCGACCCACTGGTAGACGAAGGTGTGGCCTATGCCGACCACCTCCGCTTAGCCGGCGTGCCCGTGGACCTGGAAATTTACAAAGGCGTGGTGCACAGCTTCATCCAAATGGGCCGCGTCATCCCCGAGGCACTGATCGCCCATGCCGATGCCGCACGCGCGCTACGACACGCATTTGGCACATGAGCACCTACATCGAAATAGGCGACTGGCCCCTGATGCACAAAGCGGCACAGGCGGTACGCATCGCCGTGTTTGTGAAAGAGCAGGGCATTGCCCTTGAGGACGAATGGGATGCCGACGATGCCACCGCCCTGCACGCCGTGCTGTTTGACATCCACGGCAAACCCCTAGGCAACGCCCGCTTGCTGCAACCCTCAGCCAACATCGCCAAAGTAGGGCGCATGGCAGTATTGCGCGAAGCCCGAGGGCGAGGCTTTGGCGCAAGATTGCTGCAAGCCCTGCTTTTAGAAGCCCGTCGACGTGGCAACAAAGAGGTGCATTTGAGTGCGCAGCGGACAGCACAAGGGTTTTATGCTGCGCATGGTTTTGCGGTGCATGGCGAGGCGTTTGATGAGGTGGGAATACCGCACATTGAAATGCGTTACGGGCTTAGCCATGCGGTCGCCGTGTGAAAATAGATACGATTAAAACTTGAAGAAACGATCGCGATGAAAACCGGACACAACTTGCTAGCTCACACTTTGGCTACTGCGATCACCATGGGGTTGAGTACCGCCGCATTCGCGGGTGATTTGAGCAATTTCAGCACGATCACCCAGACCGAGTTCGTGGCGCTGAGCAAGGATTTGGCTGCAGCGACAAGCACCAAAGCCATTGAACCCGCCGCCCCGTTGGGTGTGACGGGCTTTGACCTCAGCGGATCGGCTACTGTGACGCAAACGCAAGCGGGCTCCGCCTGGACAAAGGTCACGGGTGGCGGCGTCGACCAACTGGTGCAGACCAAACTCTCGGTGAGCAAAGGCTTGCCTTGGGGAGTGGACGTCGGGGCCTTTACCTCCAAAGTAGCCTCGACCAATGTCACTGTGTCGGGCTTTCATGTGAAATACGCTTTGATCGGTGGCAACACCATCGCGCCTGCTGTCGCGCTGCGCGGTAGCCACAGCCGGATGGGCGGGGTGTCTCAAATGGGTTTGAGCAACACGAGCTATGACGTGTTGATTTCAAAAGGCTTTTTGGGCTTCACGCCGTATGCAGGTTTGGGCATCGTCAGCTCCAAAGCGACGGTCAACGGCGTTTCAACCTTGAGCAATGAAAACTTCAACCAGCACAAGTCCTTTGTGGGCTTGAGCTGGAATATGTTGCTGCTCAATCTTTCTGCTGAGTACGACCGGACGGGCCAAGCATCGTCCTACGCCGTCAAAGCCGGGCTGCGCTTCTAAATATCGTCGCGCAGCAGATAAGGCAACGGCAGCAGGCTCAGCGCAGGGCCATCTGCCGCGCCTACATGCAAGCTGCTGTTTTCAGTTGCACTCAGCTGCAACTCCAACACCGCCACATGGCTCACACCATCGACGGCGGCCTGCGCCACGAGGCCACAAGGCTGCGTGGTATCCAAACTCGAAAACACTTCTTGGCCAGCCACCATCGGTGCGCTGCTTTGTGCGATGAAGCCGCGGCGCTTGAGGGTGCCACGAAACTGGCTGCGGGCCACCACTTCTTGGCCGGGGTAGCAACCTTTTTT
>CAIODK010000008.1 GCA_903856995.1 uncultured Burkholderiales bacterium | reverse complement strand
TGACTTGGTGGCCAGCAGCAGCCTGATCACTAGGGGTCAATCCGTCACCCTGACACCCACTTTTTCTTGGACCGCAGGCACCATTGTCAGCAGCGTCATCAAATATGGTGCTACCCCGACGGTGATTACTGCGACCACGGCGACTGCCGTCACCCAATCCCCAACAAGCAGCACCACGTACACCTTGCGAATTGAATACAGAGATGAGCGGGTCATCCCTGCCGTTGTGGCGGTGGTAGAAAAGTCTGTCCTTGTCGACGTCACCACAAGTCCCGGAAACTTGAGCATTGGGGGCACGATGTCAGCAGGTCGAAGCGACCATGTCATGGTCCAACTCCCTGGCAGCACCATCATCGGCGTGGATTTCCCCGTGTCCGACGGCGAGGTGAGCTCGATTGATGTGCAACAGCGCGATACCAATTTGGCCTCTGTCACTGACACGACGCGCCGCTACAGCTCGTCTTCCAGCGGCACCGGTGTGTTTGCCAAGGTGAACGAGAACATCCTCACCGGCCAAGCCATGAGTGGTAATTCGGTGGTCTCAGGTGTGGTCTTTGTGAACGGCTATGCCTCAGCAAAGATTGAAACCCTGATGAACAACCCGCGCGATACACGTGCCAATGTGGTTCGTGCCATTAACCTGATCAGTGACAAAACTGGCGTTATGGCGGTGGACACGGGTTCTGATCAACTCGGCGTCACGTTGAAAGCTGCCGACGGCCGCAACATTGAAGTGACTTTTGAAACCAGCTCCATTGCGAGCGATTTTGGCAACCGCATTGGTATGCGTGAGGGCGTGCAAAGCTCCACCATTTCGTTGGAATCCAAGATCCCCAATGCCGTGGTCTTGACCAGTTCAGCTGTGGGTGACATTACTCGCGTAGGCTTGCTTGAAGGCAACTACAGCAAAAACCAAGCAGTGTTGAACACCAAAGAGCGTCCCTTGGTTGACCCATCCGTCAAACAAGTGAGCAGCGTGGCATTCACGGGCCCTGCAACTATTGGCGATAAATACACATTGGTCGTCAATGGCACCGAACACACGATTACCGCAGCATCTGCTTTGACCACGCAAGGTTTACGCGATGCCATGGTGACGAAATTCGTAGCCGACAACGACCAAAACGTCGAAGTGTTGGCGGGCAACACCGTGGGTGAATTCGTCATCCGCGCCAAAACACCTGGTCGCTCCTTCACGGCTGCGACAGCCATGGTGCCTGCAACAGGCTCTGCTGCAAAAATCTCCTCGGTTCAAACCGTGGTGGAAAACAAGGTCTCCCCATTCAAAGCTTTGGGCACCGACGACTTGGAAATCAATGGTGTCAAAATTCGCGCCACCAATGCCGCGGACGACATTTACTCCAATCAAATAGCCAGCAGCAGCAACCCTGCCGCCAGCGCCATCGCCATGGCCAATGCCATTAACACGCATACCCCTGAAACCGGTGTGCGCGCGGTGGCCAACCCTGTGGTGTTGAAAGGCAACGGAACCACCACGGGCTCCACCCAATTGGCCACGTGGGACGCAGCGCCCAACACGGTGAAGGCGGTGAACGAGCCAGTCGGTATTCAATCGTTGTACCTCAATGGCACGCAGATCAAGATCGAGTTCAAAAAGGACGATACCCCTTCAGAGCGCCGCATCAACCTCGTCAAGGCCATCAACACCTACAGCGGTACCCACGGCATCGTGGCGACAGACAATGGCAAGGGCCTGACGTTGGAAGCACCTGATGGTCGCAACGTGTCGGTTTGGTATGACGCGAGTGTGGAAGGTTTGGCACCCGCCAGTTTTGGTTTGGATGAGGGCAGTTCGGTCAGCCAAATTTCCAAAGTGAAAATTGGTGGGTCAACAGTTGGCGCAGACGATTCCGTGACCGTGCAAATCAATGGTACAAGCATCACAACAACGCCGACTGCTGGTGTCACTTCGCCAGAAGCGATGGCTACCTTGTTGATGACGGCCATCAATGCCAAGGTTTCTGCCAGTATTACTCTGGACTCTAACCCAGCTACTTTGGCCGCTAATAAAACTCATATGAGCAATTTGATTGCTTATATTGATCCCAATGA
>CAIODK010000007.1 GCA_903856995.1 uncultured Burkholderiales bacterium | reverse complement strand
GTTTGGCTTGCTTGCCTGGTATTACAAAGGCTTTGATGCCGAGCAGTTCGAGATCCTGAACATGCTGGTCAAGTCGGTGATGCCACTGGGCATCCTGACCGCTGTCGTTTTGGGTGTAATTTTGCTGGGCTTGGCCACAGCCACCGAGTCGGCTGCCGTGGGTGCATCAGGGGCTTTCATCATGGCGTGGTGGTCGGGTTCGCTGAACTTCGACAAGACCAAGCAAGCGGTGTTCTTGACGGCCAAAACCACCTCGATGGTGTGTTGGTTGTTTGTGGGCTCGGCGCTCTTCTCTGCGGTGTTTGCTGTCTTGGGTGGCCAACACTTGGTGGAAGATTGGGTCATGTCAATGGACCTGACGCCGCTCCAGTTCATGCTGCTGTCGCAAGCCATGATCTTTGTGCTGGGCTGGCCGTTGGAGTGGACCGAAATCATTGTGATTTTTGTGCCCATCTTCTTGCCTCTGTTGACGCACTTCCAGATCGATCCCATCCTTTGGGGCGTCTTGGTGTTCGTGAACTTGCAAGCGGCGTTCCTGTCACCGCCCGTGGCGATGTCGGCCTTCTATCTGAAAGGGGTGTCACCGCCGCATGTGACCCTCAATCAGATCTTTGCCGGCATGATGCCTTACATGTTCATTGTGATTCTGTGCATGATCTTCATGTACATCTGGCCTGGGCTAACGCTTTGGCTGCCTGACTACCTGTACGGCCCTAAATAAACCGCACACAGCTCAGACCAAGCCGCAGCGCCGCAAGGCCTGCGGCTTTTTTTATTAGGGCAAATCCTCACCCAAAACCGCAACGAACCGCTATGATTGACGTTTACGTAAACGTAAACTTACAACCTCCCGTTTTCCGGAGCCCCCGATGACCGATCTGTCCGCCGAATTCAAAGCCCTCGCCAACTACAAGCCCACGCAAAAAGTGCGCTTCGTCACCGCTGCCAGTTTGTTTGACGGGCACGATGCCGCCATCAACATCATGCGTCGCATCTTGCAAGGCATGGGCGCGGAGGTGATTCACCTCGGCCACAACCGCTCGGTGGACGAGGTCGTGACGGCAGCCCTGCAAGAGGACGTGCAAGGCATTGCCATCAGCTCGTACCAAGGCGGCCATGTGGAGTATTTCAAGTACATGGTCGATTTGCTGCGCCAGCGCGGCGGTGAACATATTCAAGTGTTTGGCGGCGGCGGCGGCGTGATCGTGCCACCCGAAATTCGCGAGTTGCATGCCTACGGCGTGACCCGCATTTACAGCCCCGAAGACGGCCAACGCATGGGCCTGCAAGGCATGATTGGCGAGATGATCATGCGCTGCGACAAAGACTTGTCGAGCTACGCGCCCAAGGCAGTCAAAGAGATTCAAGGCCACGACGAGTTGGCGTGGCGCAAATTGGCGCAACTCATCACGGCGTTAGAGAACGACAAGGCCGATCCCAAGATGGTCGAGGCCGTGCGCAAAGAATCCCTTAAGCACAAGGTGCCTGTGTTGGGCATTACCGGCACGGGCGGGGCGGGCAAGTCATCCCTCACGGACGAGCTGGTGCGTCGCATTCGCTTAGACCAAGGCGACGCCCTGCGCATTGCCGTAATTTCGATCGACCCCTCACGCCGCAAGAGCGGTGGCGCATTGCTGGGTGACCGCATCCGCATGAACGCGATTGGGCCGTGGCAGCAAGGCTCGCGCGTGTTCATGCGCTCACTGGCGACCCGCGATTTCGGCAGCGAAATCAGTGCGGCTCTGCCCGATGTGTTGGCTGCAGCCAAGTGCGCGGGGTTCGACCTGATCATTGTGGAGACCTCGGGCATAGGCCAAGGCGATGCCGCAATCGTGCCGCACGTGGACGTGCCCATGTATGTGATGACGCCCGAGTTTGGCGCGGCCAGCCAGCTCGAAAAAATCGACATGCTGGACTTTGCCGAGTTCATCGCCATCAACAAGTTTGACCGCAAAGGTGCCAGCGACGCGCTGCGCGATGTGGCCAAGCAAGTGCAACGCAACAAAGAGGCGTGGCACACACCGACTGAGCAAATGCCGGTGTTCGGCACCATGGCGGCGCGCTTCAACGACGACGGGGTGACGGCCTTGTACCAAGCCCTCAAAACACGCTTAGGCGAGCTGGGCCTGAACTTCAAGGAAGGCCGTTTGCCGGTGGTGCATGTGCGCCACAGCAGCAACCAAACGCCGGTCGTGCCGGCTGCACGCGCACGCTATTTGGCAGAGATCACCGACACCGTGCGTGGCTACAAAAAGCGCGCGCGCAGCCAGGCCAAACTGGCCCGCGAGATCCAGCAACTGCGCGAAGCCTCGCGCATGTTGCAAGAGAGCAAGCCCGACCGCGCCAAAGCTGCAGAAGCGGCGATTGACTTGGCCGTGAAACGCGAAGAACACTTGGGCAGCGCCGAGCGCAAGCTGCTCACCCAGTGGCCCGACATGCAAGCGGCCTACGCGGGTGAAGAGTATGTGGTGAAGATGCGCGACAAAGAGATACGCACCGCGCTCACCACCAAGTCGCTGAGCGGCACGGTGATTCGCAAAGTGGCCTTGCCCACCTACGAAGACCACGGCGAGATTTTGAAGTGGCTCATGCTCGACAACGTGCCCGGCAGCTACCCCTACACCGCTGGCACATTTGCGTTCAAGCGCGAGGGCGAAGACCCAACACGTATGTTCGCGGGCGAAGGCGACCCGTTCCGCACCAACCGCCGCTTCAAGCTGGTGAGCGAGGGCATGGACGCCAAGCGCCTGTCCACCGCGTTTGACTCGGTCACGCTGTACGGCAACGACCCAGACCCACGCCCAGATATTTACGGCAAGGTGGGCAACTCGGGCGTGAACGTGGCCACGCTCGACGACATGAAGGTGTTGTACGACGGCTTTGATTTGTGCAGCCCCACCACCAGCGTGTCGATGACCATCAACGGCCCAGCGCCCTCCATCTTGGCGATGTTCATGAACACCGCGATCGACCAAAACATCGCTAAGTTCAAGACCGACAACGGCCGCGACCCGACAGAGACCGAGACCGCCAAGATCAAAGAATGGGTCATGCAAAACGTACGCGGCACGGTGCAAGCCGACATCTTGAAAGAAGACCAAGGGCAGAACACGTGCCTCTTCAGCACCGAGTTCAGCTTGAAGGTGATGGGCGACATCGCGCAGTACTTTGTGCACAACCAAGTGCGCAACTTCTACAGCGTGTCGATCAGTGGTTATCACATCGCCGAAGCGGGTGCCAACCCCATTTCGCAACTGGCGTTCACGCTGTCGAACGGCTTCACGTTTGTCGAGGCCTACCTCGCACGCGGCATGCACATTGATGACTTCGCGCCCAACCTGAGCTTCTTCTTCAGCAACGGCATGGACCCCGAGTACACCGTGATGGGCCGCGTGGCGCGTCGCATCTGGGCTGTGGCCATGAAAGAGAAGTACGGCGCGAACGAGCGTTCACAAAAACTGAAATACCACATCCAAACCTCAGGCCGTTCGCTGCACGCGCAAGAGATTCAGTTCAACGACATTCGCACCACGCTGCAAGCGCTGATCGCGATTTACGACAACTGCAACAGCCTGCACACCAACGCGTTTGACGAAGCCATCACCACGCCCACCGAAGATTCGGTGCGTCGCGCCATGGCGATTCAGCTCATCATCAACCGCGAGTGGGGCTTGGCCAAAAACGAAAACCCAAGCCAAGGCGCGTTCATCATCGAAGAACTCACCGAACTGCTGGAAGAAGCCGTGCTGGCCGAGTTCGAGCGCATTGCCGAGCGCGGCGGCGTGTTGGGCGCGATGGAGACCGGCTACCAACGCGGCAAGATTCAAGACGAATCGATGACCTACGAAATGCTCAAGCACACCGGTGAGCTGCCCATCATTGGCGTCAACACCTTCCGCAACCCGCATGGCGAGCAAGTCATGGACAAGCTCGAACTGGCCCGTTCGACCGAAGAGGAAAAGCAAAGCCAGCTCACGCGACTGCACGCCTTCCACGCCCAACACAAAGACGCGGCGACCGCACAACTGGCACGCTTGCAACAAGCGGTGATCGACAACGCCAACGTGTTTGAGGTGCTGATGGATGCGGTGCGCGTGTGTTCACTGGGCCAGATCACCAACGCGCTGTTTGAGGTGGGTGGTCAGTACCGTCGCAATATGTAAATTAAATTATCCTTGTATTTTTAATATGGCATGTTTAATTTGCAAGGATATCAACGTGTCATTAGGCAGCTTTGGCGGACGCACGCAATGCCGCCTTAACATCTCACCATGAGTATCCGCCCCCCCTTCACCGCCCCCACCCGTCACACTGACGCCGACAGCGCCTTGGCCCAAGTGCAGGCGCTGTACCAAACCAGCATCGACCACTTGCGCGATGCCATGCGCGCGTTTGTGGCGGGCACCCACTTTGAGCAGCGTGTGCGGGCTTTCTACCCATTCGTGCGCATCCATACCAAGACAGGTGCGTTGCAAGCGGGCAGCGACAGCGCGCACCTGAGCTACGGTTTTGTAGCCGAGCCCGGCCGCTACGAAACCACCCTGACACGCCCCGATTTGTTTGCTGCGTATTACCGCGAGCAGTTCCGCCTGCTGTTGCAAAACCACGGCGGGGCGTTGGAGGTGGGCGTGAGCCACCAGCCCATCCCCGTGCACTTCTCGTTCGCTGACCACGACCATGTGGAGGGCGAGATGAGCGCCGATCGCCGCCAGCTCATGCGTGAGGTGTTTGACCTGCCCGACCTGACCGCGATGGACGACGGCATCGCCAATGGCACGTTCTTGCCAAAAGCAGGCGAGCCACTGCCGTTGTCGTTATTCACGGCGGCCCGAATGGACTATTCGCTGCAACGCCTGCGCCACTACAGCGGCACCAGCCCAGAGCATTTTCAGAACTACGTGTTGTTCACCAACTACCAGTTCTACATCGACGAGTTTGTGCGCTTGGGCCACGAGACCATGCAAGATCCGCACAGCGAGTACATCGCGTTTGTCGAGCCCGGCAACGTGGTGACCCGCCGCGTGGGTTTGCCCGCTGAGGCGAATGACGCACTGGGCAAAGTGCCACCACGCTTGCCGCAAATGCCCGGCTACCACTTGATGCGCGCCGACCACACGGGCATCACGATGGTGAACATTGGTGTGGGGCCGGCCAATGCCAAGAACATCACCGACCACATTGCCGTGTTGCGCCCGCATGCGTGGTTGATGCTGGGCCACTGCGCTGGCCTGCGCACCACACAACAGCTGGGCGACTACGTGCTGGCCCACGCCTATGTGCGTGAGGACCACGTGCTGGACGAAGAGCTGCCGCTGTGGGTGCCCATCCCTGCACTGGCTGAAATTCAAGTGGCGCTCGAGCAAGCGGTGAAAGACGTGACGCAGTGCCACGGCGCAGAGCTCAAACGCATCTTGCGCACGGGCACCGTGGCCAGCACCGACAACCGCAACTGGGAGCTGCTGCCCGACAACACGCCCCAACGCCGCTTCAGCCAAAGCCGCGCCGTGGCGCTGGACATGGAAAGCGCCACGATTGCGGCGAATGGCTTTCGGTTCCGTGTGCCCTACGGCACGCTGCTGTGCGTGAGCGACAAGCCGTTGCACGGCGAGATCAAACTGCCGGGCATGGCCAACCACTTTTACCGCGAGCGTGTGGACCAACACTTACGCATCGGCATGCGCGCCATTGAGCTGCTGCGCCAGCAAGGGCCTGCGCAACTGCACAGCCGTAAGTTGCGTAGCTTTGCGGAAGTGGCGTTTCAGTAAGCGTTAAGCAGCGTCACCCATCTTCTCGCCCAAGCGCACGCCCTGTGCGGCTTGCCATGCGGGGTTGAGCGCGATGGTCTGCTTGGGCCACAGCAACACCACCGTAGAGCCCAACAAGAAGCGGCCCATTTCGTCGCCTTGCTTCAAGCTCAGGTCTTGGCCGTCATACGTCCACTCGCGCACGATGCCCGGACGCGGAGGGTTGACCACACCGTGCCATGGGGTCGCCATGCTGCCCACGATGGTGGCACCCACCAGCACCAACACATACTGCTGCGGGGCTGCGCCAGCCGCGGAGGCCGGCATGTCAAACACGCACACCACGCGCTCGTTGCGCGCAAACAAGCCGGGCACGCCGCGTGCCGTGGCGGGGTTGACCGAGAACAAATCGCCGGGCACGTAGATCATGCGGTGCAAGCGCCCTGCGCTGGGCATGTGGATGCGGTGGTAGTCCTTGGGGCTGAGGTAAATCGTGGCGAACTCGCCGTCTTGAAACTGGGCCGCCAAGCTGGCATCACCGCCGACAAGCGCTTGCGTGCTGTAGCTGTGGCCTTTGGCCTGGAAAATTTGGTCGCCATCGATGTGTCCGAGCTGGCTGATCGCGCCGTCTACG
>CAIODK010000006.1 GCA_903856995.1 uncultured Burkholderiales bacterium | reverse complement strand
GTCTTGGCCGTGGGTCAATGCGATGGATGTTTCGTCGCAGAGCAACGCGGCGTCGCCGGTGGCCAGCGCCACGCCGTTGACGTGCAATGCGCCACGGATGAGATGCACATAGGCTTTGCGGCCCGAGGTAATCGTCAACGTGACAGCTTCATCGCCGTCAAACAAACCGGCATACAAAGCGGCGTCGGCATGCATCTTTACCACTGCCCCCTCAGGAGCGGCGATGCAGCTCAGTGCGCCACGCTTTGAAGCGGGTGGCACCGTTTTTTGTTCGTAGCTGGAGGGAATGCCGCGCACATTTGGCTCAATCCAAATCTGGAAGAAGTGCGTGGTCTCATCCGGCGCGTGGTTGAACTCGCTGTGCTGCACGCCATTGCCTGCGCTCATGCGCTGCACGTCACCGGGCGGGATGCCTTCCACGTTGCCCATGTTGTCCTTGTGGGCCAAGTTGCCGCTCAGCACATAGCTGATGATCTCCATGTCGCGATGACCGTGCGTGCCAAAGCCTTGGCCTGGCGCAATGCGGTCTTCGTTGATCACGCGCAGATTGCCCCAACCCATGAACGCGGGGTCGTAGTAGTTGGCGAACGAAAAGCTGTGAAACGACTGAAGCCAACCGTGGTCGGCATAGCCTCTGTCTTGGGATTTACGAATGGTCAACATGGTCTGCGCTCCTATGAACTGAACTTTAGTGGCCCACGCCCCGATTGCCGTGCATGGCATTTGATGGCATCATTCAAATAATTTGAACGATCAAGGCCTTTTGCATGACTTCCCCTCGTGACGTACTCACCCCCGACTCGCTGTCCATGCTGCACGCGATTGAAAAAGCGGGGAGCTTTGCTGCGGCCGCGCGCGCGCTCGGACTGGTGCCTAGCGCCCTCACCTACCGCGTGCGACAGATGGAAGATGCGCTCGACGTGCTGTTGTTTGACCGCAGCTCACGGCGGGCCTTGCTCACCGCGGCAGGCCAAGAGCTGCTACGCGAAGGCGAACGCCTGCTGGCCGACATGGACGCCATTGCCAACCGCGTCAAGCGCGTGGCGACGGGCTGGGAAAGTCAGTTCACCATCGCGGTGGACGGCATCATTGACCGCACCACCGTGATGGAACTGTGCGAATCCTTCATGGCGTTGAACGCCCCCACGCGCCTCAAGCTGCGCGACGAAACACTCACCGGCACACTCGTCGCCCTCACCAGCGGCCAAGCCGACTTGGCCTTGGGCATTGCCGGCACACCAGGCGACAGCGGCACAGCGGCGGGGATTCACAGCCATGCACTCGGCCCCATGCGGTTTGTGTTTGCCATCGCACCACACCACCCGCTGGCCCAAACGCCACAGCCGTTGACAGATGCACACATCGGTCAACACCGCGCCGTGGCCGTGGCCGACTCAGTGCAACGCGGTGCTGGCGTGACCATCGGTTTGCTACCTGGCCAAGACGTGTTCACCGTGTCCTCCATGCAAGACAAAATTCAAGCGCAAGTGCGCGGTCTTGGCGTTGGGTTTGTGCCGGAGTTGATGGTGCAAGCCTTGATCGACCAAGGCGATTTGGTGGTCCGCGAGGTGGAAAGGCCTCGACGCGTGGCCCAACTCAGTTACGCTTGGCGCATTCCCGATGGCAGGGAGGGCGAGCGCGGTGGTCGCGCTTTGCAGTGGTGGCTCAAACAACTCAAGAGTACCGCCACGCGTTCCGCGCTATTGGTGAACCCCCGCCCCAATCAACCCCATCAGAAGGTGTAGAGTGCAACCATGACATTAAACATCGCCATCATCGGAGCCGGCATCGCTGGCATCACCGCCGCCCGCACTTTGGCCAAAGCTGGCCACCATGTGCAGGTATTTGAAAAGAGCCGAGACGCAGGTGGCCGTATGTCCACCCGCGACACCAACTTCGGCACCTTCGACCACGGCGCCCAATACTTCACCGTGCGTGACCCGCGTTTCTCGCTGGCCCTGCAAGCGGTGCCAGGCACCTCTGAGATCTGCCGCCCCTGGAGCGCCAATGCCGTGCGCGTGCTAGACCCACTCGGCCACGTGTTTGAGGCCGCCCGCAGCACCAAAGAAGCCCACTTTGTGGCCAAGCCCGGCATGAGCGCCTTGGTCAACCATTGGGCGCAACCCTTGGGCCATGCGGTGACTTACAACACACATGTCAGCCGTCTTGAGCGCGGCACCAAAGGCTTGTGGACAGTGCACGCCGTCAACAGCAGCACGGGCAAAGAAGTGGCACAAAAGCACGCAGGCTTTGACCACGTGTTGCTCGCCATCCCTTCCGTGCAAGCGGAAAACTTGCTCAAAGCCTCTGGCAAAGCAGCCGCCAACCCTGCATGGCTCAAGGCGATGGATGCCGTCGATGTGGCACCCAGCTGGACCTTGATGCTCGCCTTCCCCAACGCCACGCAACCCAACCTGCACATCGGCCCCCAATGGAATGCTGCACGCAGCATTCACCACCGCATTGCTTGGTTGGCACGTGAGTCATCTAAGCCAGGCCGTGGCAAAGTCGAGCGTTGGACCGTGCAAGCCAGCTCCGAGTGGTCGGCAGAGCACATCACCGACACCGAAGCCCGCGTCAAAGCCAAGTTGCTACGCGCATTCGCAGAGCTCACAGGCATTCGTGCCGAACCAGCACACACGCAAGTGCATCGCTGGCTCTATGCGAAGACCATCACACCACTGGGCGTCTCGCACCAGTACAACCCAGCCAACGGCTTGGGCACCTGCGGCGATTGGCATTTGGGCCACCGCGTAGAAGACGCATTTGTATCGGGCCTAGAACTCGCCTTGGCGGTTTGCCAATCGGCACGCCGGTTGTAATTGCACGACATCGGTCGATTCGCTCCCTCCCCCACGGGCCCGCTACATGCGGGCTCGCTTGTTGCGGCCCTCGCCAGCTGGCTCGATGCGCGCGCTCACGGCGGCCAATGGCTGGTGCGCATAGAAGACGTAGACACACCGCGCTGCGTGCCGGGTGCAGACCAACACATCCTCCAACAGCTCGCCCAGTGCGGCCTTGTGTCTGACGCACCCGTCATGTGGCAATCGCAGCGCGGCGCGGCGTATCAAACAGCCCTCGACACGCTCATCGCCAAAGGCTGGGCCTACCCCTGCGGCTGCTCGCGCAAAGAGATTGAGGATGCACAAGCTGTGACGGGCCACACACGCGAACGCCACCATGCTGCCGTCTACCCCGGCACCTGCCGCCATGGTCTGAACGGAAAAACTGCTCGCGCTTGGCGTTTGAATGTGCAGCGCGTCATCGACGATTTAAAACTGGCCACGCCTTTGACATGGCAAGACCGCTTGCTCGGGCCGCAACAACAAGACGTGGCGCAAGAAGTAGGTGACTTCGTGCTGCGCAGAGCCGATGGGCTGTGGGCCTACCAACTCGCCGTGGTGGTGGACGATGCCGCGCAAGGCATCACCCACATCGTGCGCGGCGCGGACCTGACCGACAACACCGCACGGCAAATCGTGCTACAACACGCGCTGGACTTTCCCACACCCAGCTACATGCACACACCGCTGGTGCTGGGTGAGAACGGGGAGAAGCTGAGTAAGCAAAACGGCGCTACAGCTCTGGATCTGAGCCAACCCTTGTGCCCATTGCGTATGGCAGCACAAGCCTTGGGGCTGCCGAAGCAAGCCGATGACACATCCATGCAACAAACCCTTGATGCATGGGCAAAAGCGTGGACACTGACCCTGCGTCCTGTCCCGCGATAATCATGGGTTATTCAAAGACTTGCTGCCATGACTGCTGATACGCCAAACACTCCAGACACCACAAAAACCGACACGCCCTTCATGCGCGTCATCAAAACCTATGTGCTGCGTGCTGGGCGTATGGGCCCTGGCCAGACGCGTGCGTTTGAACAGTTTGGTCCACAGTTTTTGGTGCCCTACACACCTGAGCGTTTGGATGTGGCTGCTGCGTTTGGCAGCTCTGCCCCGCTCATTTTGGAAATTGGTTTTGGCATGGGCGACGCCACGGCCAAGATTGCGCAGACCCGCCCAGACGACAACTTCTTGTGCTGCGAGGTTCACGCCCCTGGCGTGGGTGCGTTGCTCAAGCGCTGCGGGGAAGATCACATTGGCAATATCCGCATCGTGCAGCACGACGCGATTGAGGTGATGGACCACATGCTGGGCGAGAACAGCCTCGACGGCGTGCACATCT
>CAIODK010000005.1 GCA_903856995.1 uncultured Burkholderiales bacterium | reverse complement strand
TGGGACCTGAGGACATCTTGGCCGTGGTCGACGACTACCCCTATGACGTGATGTTCTACGCCCAACGCCAACGCCCCATGGAAGTGATTCAAGACTGGACCCGTGAAGCACGCGAAGCCGGCGATGACTGGCGCCGCGAGCTGATGGACGGTGTGGCATTTGACACCGCTGCAGGCGTTGTGCTGCAGCCCATGTCGCGCCTGGCCGAGCTGCGCAACAACTCACACGCCTGGGTGCTGGCGCCGCAATGGCAACACGCATTTCGCACCGAAACCTATGCAGGCTTCACTGAGGTCTACAAGGATGATGCTTGGATTTTGTATCGCGGCGTGAACGCTGCGGGTGCTTCAGCGAGCGCGGCGAAAAGCCCAGAAGCGGCTGAGCAAAAAAGTCTGCGCGGATGCGAAGACCAAGGCAAAAAACAACGCTAACCAATCGGGCAAGTTCAGCCCGCGCAGCAGTGCCACGAACATCACCTCGTTGGCCGCAAAGCCCGCCAGCGCGGTAGCGGCAAAGCGGCGAAAGCTTTGCCACAGATCTGTGCCTGCGTCGTTGAAGCTCAAAAAGCGGTGACCTGCAAAGCTCACCACAAACGCCACGCAAAACCCTGCGGCGTTAGCCAGCTCGGGCCACATGTAGGGCGTGGCCCACATGAACATCACCATGTGCACGGCCGCCGCCGTTGCGCCCACCACCAAAAACCAAAAACCTGTACGCATGATTCAGACGGGATGGGGCGGGTCGTTGTCGATCAACACAGGGGCGACAGCCTTGACGGGTGCCAGCCCTAGGCCCGCGCCCCAGCTGTGGCTCACCAAATACATGGGGCGTTGCTTCACCTCTTCATAAATGCGGCCGACGTACTCGGCCAAGATGCCGATCGACAGCAACTGAATGCCGCTGAAAAACATCATGCCCACCACCAAGGTGGCGTAGCCCGGCACATCAATGCCCCACATGAAATATTCAGCCACCACATACAGGCCGTAGCCCAGTGCCACCATGGCCAGCATCAAACCCGTCATGGTCAAGGCGCGCAGGGGTGCGATCGAGAAGGCCAGCACACCCGTCAACGCTAGCGAGAATGAGCCGCGCAAACCAAAGCTGCTCTCGCCCGCGGCGCGGGGCAGCGGCTCGTAGTCAATCGCCGTGCTGGCAAAGCCCACCCATGCGTAGAGACCCTTCATGAAGCGGTTGCGCTCTGGCAGCTGCTTGAGGGCGTCCACCACGCGGCGGTCCATCAGGCGGAAATCGCCTGCGTGCGCCGGAATCTTCACCCGGTTGCCCATGTTGATGAGCTTGTAAAACATGCCCGTCAGGCCCGCGTGCAGGGCCGATTGGTCGTCACGGGTGCTGCGAATCGCGTACACCACGTCAGCCCCCTCGCGCCAGCGCTTGACCATCTCGGCCACCAGCGACACGGGGTGTTGGCCGTCAGAGTCCATCAGCACCACCACTTCGCCGCGCGCCGCGTCGATGCCCGCCGTCAGAGCGGCCTCTTTGCCGAAGTTGCGCGACAGGTTGATGCCCACCACCTCACGGTGTGCCTCGCACAGAGCCTGAATCACTTGTGCCGTGTCGTCACGGCTGCCGTCATTGATCAGCACGATCTCCACCTGCGAGCCCAGCGCCTGCAAGGCTTGCAGCACCAGCGGCACGAGCGTGCCTAGGTTCTTGCCCTCGTTGTAGGCGGGCATGACGCACGACAGAGTGGGGGTGTATTGAAAACGGTCGGTGGGGGGGGTGTTGTGGGCATCGCGCATAGGTAGATCATGCCAAAAAAATAGGGGTGTGCCGCAGATCCTAGGTCGCCCCGTAAAATCTAGCCATGCTCCAAGTTAAACAAGAATTGCTGGCCGCCCTGAGCCAAGCCCTCGACGGGTTGTTGCCCGGTTCCGGCGACAAAGCCGCCTTTGAATCCCCCAAGGTTGCCGCGCATGGCGACTTTGCCATCACGGCGGCCATGCAGCTGGCCAAGCCGCTCAAGCTCAACCCCCGCCAGCTCGGCGAACAGTTGCGCGAGGCCTTGCTGGCCGCGCCCGTGTACCAGCAGTGGGTGCAAGACATCGAGATCGCGGGCCCCGGTTTCATCAACATTCGCCTCAAGCCCGCTGCCAAGCAGCAGATCGTGCGCGAGGTGTTGGCCGCTAAAGGGCGGTTTGGTTTCCAAGCGGACAACGGTCAACGCGTGTTGGTGGAGTTCGTGTCTGCCAACCCCACCGGCCCCTTGCACGTGGGCCACGGCCGCCAAGCGGCGCTGGGCGACGCTATTTGCAACTTGTTTGCCACGCAAGGCTTCAACGTCTACCGCGAGTTTTATTACAACGACGCGGGCGTGCAGATCAACACCTTGGCCAAGAGCACGCACTTCCGAGCCCAAGGCTTCAAGCCCGGTGACGACTGCTGGCCTGTAGATTCCGAGAACCCAGAAAGCAAAGCGTTCTATAACGGCGACTACATCCAAGACATCGCCACCGATTTTTTGGCTGGCAAAACCGTCAAGTCTGACGATCGCGAATTCACCGCCAGCGGCGATGTGAACGATGTGGACGGCATGCGTGAATTTGCGGTGGCCTACCTGCGCCACGAGCAAGACCTCGATTTGAAAGCCTTTGACGTCAAGTTCGACAACTATTACCTCGAGAGCAGTCTGTACACCAGCGGCAAAGTGGCCGACGCGGTGAGCCGTCTGCAAGCGGCTGGCAAAACCTACGAGCAAGACGGCGCGTTGTGGCTCAAGTCCACCGACTACGGCGACGACAAAGACCGTGTGATGAAAAAGACAGACGGCACCTACACCTACTTTGTGCCGGACGTGGCGTACCACATCGCCAAGTGGGAGCGTGGCTTTACCAAGGTCGTCAACATTCAAGGCACCGACCACCACGGCACGATTGCCCGCGTGCGCGCTGGCTTGCAGGCAGCCAATGTGGGCATCCCCGAGGGCTACCCCGACTACGTGTTGCACACCATGGTGCGCGTGATGCGCGGCGGCGAGGAGGTAAAAATCTCCAAGCGTGCCGGCAGCTACGTGACCTTGCGCGATCTGATTGAGTGGACCAGCAAAGACGCGGTGCGCTTCTTCTTGTTAAGCCGCAAGCCCGACACCGAGTACACCTTCGACGTGGACTTGGCTGTGCAAAAGAACAACGACAACCCCGTGTACTACGTGCAATACGCACACGCCCGCATCTGCTCGGTGCTGCGTGCGTGGGCCGACAAAGACGGCGGCGATGTGGCCACACTGGAAAGCGTGGACTTGTCTGCACTCGAAAGCCCACAGGCCCAAGCCCTCATGCTGCAATTGGCCAAGTACCCAGACATGCTGAGCGCTGCGTCGACCGACTTTGCCCCACACGACGTGACCTTTTATCTGCGCGACCTCGCCGCCTGCTATCACAGCTACTACGATGCCGAGCGCATCTTGGTGGATGACGTGGCAGTCAAACAGGCGCGTTTGGCCTTGGTCGCCGCCACCGCACAGGTGCTGCACAATGGCTTGGCGGTGTTGGGCGTTTGCGCCCCCGCCAGCATGTGATTGAACGAAAAACGGAGATTTTGATGCGCATGACAGTACAACGCGGCGGCACCCTGGTGGGCTTCATCATCGGTTTGGTGTTTGGCTTGGGCATCGCCTTGGGCGTTGCGGTTTACGTGACCAAAGTGCCGATCCCGTTCATGAACAAAGGCCAAACGCGTTCCGCCGACCAAGATGCGGCAGAAACCGAAAAAAACAAAGACTGGGACCCGAACGCGCCGCTGTATGGCAAGAAAGGCGCGAAGAACGGCGATAAAACGGACGAGCCTAAGTCTGATGCGCAGCCTGAGCCCAAAGCCCCTGAACACAAGCAGGATGCAGCCGTCAAGGTGGACCCCAAAAGTGCCGACCCCCTGGGTGACTTGGCCAAGGTAAAGGCAGCAGAGCCCAAGCCGCCCGTCAAAGTGGCTGAGCCCAAAGCCCCCGAGCCAAAGGCCGAGGCCAGCCCTGCCGCCAGCGCAGACCCGTTTATTTACTTTGTCCAAGCGGGTGCTTACCGCAGCATGGAAGAAGCCGAAACCCAACGCGCCAAGAC
>CAIODK010000004.1 GCA_903856995.1 uncultured Burkholderiales bacterium | reverse complement strand
CTGCCCCCGCACTGGCATCCAATGGAGGGGAACAGCTCTGCGCACGATACGCGGCGTCCACGCACGGCTCAATAGCCAACACCGTCAACCCAGCAGCATGGGCCGACTGTAGCCACGCATCAACGCGAACAAGGGGCGCCGCTTGCACGCGATAGCGCAGCTCGCCCGTCTCGGCTGGCCCAACGTCCAAACTGTAGTCAATGCAAACCTCTGCGGCGGAGTCTGGCAACAAGGACTGCACCTCCGCCTGCAATTGAAACGCCACATCGTCCTCGGACAAGCTCGTCGCCAATGTGATGAGGTGATTCGAGAGGCATGCGTCCTCCAAGCCGATGTACGCGCCCTCTGGCTGATAGCCACCTGCATCCAAATGGGTGCGTAGCCATTGCCCGAACGCCACCGTTTGCAAGATCTCGCCATGGGCGACCCAGCCCTCTGGCAAGTTCAGGCTGACGGCACAAGACACCGCATCCGGCTGCGCTGAGGTGCCCGTCAGCACTACCAAACTGCAGACATCACCCCCCATCTCTAATCCGACCACGCAACGGTAGCGTGGTCGTGAGCGGCGAAACCAAAACATCCAACGCATGAGGCATGTCCTTAACATGGGGTAGAGAATGCAGTGAATTTCAACGCATTGACAACTGGCTGCGGAGGTGTTTGACTCGGGTCTTTTGTGATGGTTGCGTGGTTTTTATAATACGGACCACTTATGGCGACAAAACCCACCCCCGAAGGTTCGAAAGAACACGCTGCTGCTTCGGCAGCCCCCCGTTCCATGGCCAGCCAGCTTGTGCTGTGGGCATTGGGTATTGCTGCGGCAGGCATGCTCATCGTGGGCTTGTTGGTCGCCGTGGCGCTGGCCATGGCCTACCCTCAGCTACCCGACATCTCCGACTTGGCCGACTACCGCCCCAAGCTGTCGATGCGGGTCTACTCGGTCGAGGGCACACAGATTGGTGAGTTCGGCGAAGAGCGCCGCAACCTCACGCCTTTCAAAGACATCCCCAAGGTGATGAAAGACGCGGTACTCGCCATTGAAGATGCCCGCTTCTACCAACACGGGGGTGTGGACTACATCGGTCTCTTGCGTGCCAGCCTTGCCAACTTAGGCCGCGCCAAGAGCCAAGGTGCCTCCACCATCACCATGCAGGTGGCGCGTAACGTTTACTTGTCATCCGAGAAAACCTTCACACGCAAGATTTATGAAATCTTGCTGACCAGCAAGCTCGAGCACATGCTCAGCAAAGACCAGATTTTCGAAATCTATCTGAACCAGATTTACTTGGGCAACCGTGCCTACGGCTTTGCCGCTGCGTCGGAGGCCTACTTCGGCAAACCGTTGAAGAGCATCAGCATCGCTGAAGCGGCCATGTTGGCGGGCCTGCCCAAAGCACCTTCTGCCTATAACCCGATCGTCAACCCCAAGCGCGCCCGTTCACGCCAGCTCTACATCATTGAGCGCATGGAGGAAAACGGCTTCATCACCAAGGCAGAGGCTGCCGCAGCCAAGCTAGAAGAGCTGCACATTCGCACCGCCGCGAGCAGCCTCAACACCCATGCCGACTTTGTGGCCGAGATGGCCCGTCAGCTGCTGTTTGCGCAATATGGCTCCGACATCTACACACGTGGCCTGAACGTTTACACCACCGTTCGCGCCAGCGACCAACAGGCTGCTTATTTCGCGCTACGCCGCGGCATCATGGACTTCGAGCGTCGCCAACACTACCGCGGCCCTGAACGTTTCATCAACCTACCCATCAAACCGTCAGAGCAGGAAGATGCCATTGACGACGCCCTGATCGAGCAAGGTGACAAGGGCGACTTGCTGGCCGCCGTCGTCCTCGAAGCGACCCCGAAAAAAGTGCGCGCCATGCGCCAAAACAGCGAAGTGCTGGAAATCACCGGCGACGGCTTGCAACCCGTGCAATCCGGTTTATCGGACAAGGCCGCCCCCAACATCCGACTGCGCCCCGGCGCATTGATTCGCGTGACGAAGACCACCAAAGGCGCATGGGAAATCACGCAATTGCCTGAAGTCGAAGGGGCTTTTGTCTCCATCGATCCTCGCGACGGTGCGATCCACGCGCTGGTGGGCGGCTTTGACTTCAACAAAAACAAGTTCAACCACGTGACCCAAGCTTGGCGTCAGCCCGGCTCGAGTTTCAAGCCGTTCATCTACTCTGCCGCGCTGGAAAAAGGCTTCACCCCCATGACGGTGGTAAACGATGCGCCGCTGTTCTTTGACGCCAGCGTCACCGGCGGCCAACCGTGGGAACCCAAAAACTACGACGGCACATTCGAAGGCCCCATGACCTTGCGCAAAGGTTTGGCCAAATCGAAAAACATGATTTCGATCCGTGTGCTGCAAGCCGTTGGCGCACAAAACGCGCAAGACTGGATTGCCCAGTTTGGCTTTGATGCCGAGAAACACCCGCCCTACTTGACCATGGCGCTTGGCGCTGGCTCGGTCACGCCCATGCAAATGGCCGCAGGCTACTCGGTGTTTGCCAACGGCGGCTACCGAGTGAACCCCTTCCTGATCACCAAAGTGACTGACCAAATGGGCAAGGTGTTGTCTGAATTCACGCCACCCGTCTTGGATGAATCAGCCCGCGCCATCGACGCACGCAACGCGTTTGTGATGACCAGCTTGCTGCAAGAGGTCACACGTTCAGGCACAGCCGCTCGCGCCCAAGCCACCTTGAAGCGACCAGACATTTACGGCAAAACAGGTACCACCAACGATTCAATGGACGCGTGGTTTGCGGGCTACCACCCCACGCTCACGGCGGTGACCTGGATTGGCTACGACACCCCACGCAAACTGGGTGACCGTGAAACTGGTGGCGGTTTGAGCTTGCCTGTGTGGATCAGCTACATGCAGCACGCCTTGCAAAACGTACCGATTGCCGAGCCTGTGCCGCCCGCTGGCCTGAGCCACGAAAACGGCGACTGGACCTATACCGAGTTCAGCAAAGGCGGCGGTGTGAGCAGCTTGGGACTGGAAGCTCGCTCTAGCTCTGGCGCTATCAGCAACAACGAACAGCTGCCCGCCAACGATGAGAAGAAAAAGATTCTCGACCTGTTCAAAAACTAAAAGCATGGCGCGGACTGCGCCCTAAAGACAACGTCAAGCGGCTCAATCAGGCCGTGAAGTTGAGCGCCAGCCCCGTTTGGGTGCTGGCGTCTTTGCTTAAGCGTTCAAAGAATTCGCCCTGCCCTTTGGTGTCCGCCCATTGCGCACCATCAAAGCGGAAGTGATAGCCCCCCGAACGCGCCGCCAACCACACCTCGTGCAGGGGCTTTTGTAGGTTGATGATGATCTGGCTGCGGTTCTCAAACGTCAACGTGATCATGCCCCCCGTGCGCTGGTTGTCGATATCGGCCTCACCGTCATCGTTGATGCGGTCGCAGGCCAATTCAACGGCTTTGAGCAGAAGTTCTGCGCGGTCTAGGAATTCGAGATCGGTCATTACAATTTGAGTCATGGGTATTAAGCAAATGATTCTAGTCAGGGCCAGAGGCCTGAGCGCCAGTGTGGCCTCTGCGTTGTGCGTGGTCGCCATGTTGACGGCATGTGGTCAAAAAGGTAATTTATATTTACCCCCCGACCCCGACTTCCAGCAGCGCGCCAAACTGCCCGAGATTGTGCGTCGTCAAATCCCGATCGGCACGGCCACCCCCGCCACCCAACCGGCCTCCAGCGCCACCAACCCAACCGCACCCGCCGCTACAGCTGCTTCTGCACCTGCTTCTGCACCTGCTGGTCGCTAACTTTTGAAGAATCGTCAGATGACACACACCACGCTTGCCGGTGCGCCTTTTGTGGCCACTCAACACAACGATTTGTATTTGGAGGGCGTCAAGCTCGCCGATCTCGCGCAAGCGCACGGCACGCCCTTGTTTGTGTATTCCAAAGCCGCCATGCTCAGCGCACTAGCCGCCTACCAACGGGGCTTTACTGGCCGCAAGGCCCGCATTTGCTACGCCATGAAGGCCAACTCCTCATTGGCCGTGTTGCAAGTGTTTGCGCAAGCTGGTTGTGGCTTTGACATCGTGTCTGGTGGCGAACTCGACCGGGTGATCGCTGCGGGTGGTGACGTCTCGAAAGTCATCTTCTCCGGCGTCGGCAAAACCCGTGCTGACATGGTCAAGGCTCTGAACGCCGGCATTGCTTGCTTCAACGTGGAGAGCGAGGCCGAGCTTGAAGTGCTCAGCGAGGTCGCCCAAAGCATGGGCAAGCGCGCGCCTATCAGCATTCGCGTCAACCCCAATGTGGATGCCAAAACCCATCCCTATATCTCCACGGGCCTCAAAGGCAATAAGTTTGGCGTGGCCCATGAACGCGCCCTGCAAACGTACCAACGCGCCGCCAGCCTCCCCGGCTTGCAAGTGACGGGCATTGACTGCCACATCGGCTCGCAAATCACCGAGTCCACGCCCTACCTTGACGCAATGGACCGCGTGCTCGATTTGGTGCAAACCATCGAAGCTGCGGGCATTGCCATCCACCACATCGATTTTGGCGGTGGCTTGGGCATCAACTACAACGGCGACACGCCCCCTGCGGCCGATGCGCTGTGGGCGCTGCTGCTGGCCAAGCTCGATGCGCGTGGTTACGGCCAACGCCAGCTGATGATCGAGCCCGGCCGCTCCCTCGTGGGCAATGCAGGCGTATGTTTGACCGAGGTGCTGTACCTCAAGCCAGGCGAGCAAAAGAACTTCTGCATCGTCGATGCAGCCATGAACGATCTGCCCCGTCCCGCGATGTACGAGGCGTTTCACCAAATCGTGCCTGTGGCGGCACGCAGCGCTGAAGCGGTGACGTACGACGTGGTCGGCCCCGTCTGCGAGAGCGGCGACTGGCTCGGCCGTGACCGTCAGTTGGCCGTGCAATCGGGCGACTTGCTGGCGGTGTTGTCGACGGGTGCGTATTGCATGGCCATGTCTAGCAACTACAACACGCGTGGGCGTGCGGCCGAGATTTTGGTGGACGGTGATAAAGCGCATGTGATTCGTCGCCGTGAGACTGTGGCGGATCAGATGGCTTGCGAGTCGTTGGTTCGTTAAGTTTTTACTTTCGTGGCGGTTCTTTCGCTCCGCCCCGACGATCAGCCAGCACCAGCCATGGCTTCTGGCGCTGGTCAACACAACTCGGCAAGCGTGAGCTTGTTAGCCAACAAACCTACGCAACCGAAACAGCAGCAACAAACCCAACACCGAGGCATACACAAACACCTCGGCAAAGTTACTCTTCCCCGCCCGCATCCAAAAGAAGTGCAACACCGCCAGCACAGCCACCAGATACACAAGCCGATGCAACCACCGCCAACGCGTCGCCCCTAGCCACCGAATGGCTCGGTTGAACGAGGTTAAGGCCAAGGGCGTGAGCAACACAAACGCACTAAAGCCCACCAAGATGAAAGGCCGCTTAGCAATGTCCTGCGCGATCTCGCTCCACTCAAAACCCATGTCGAAAGCGCTGTAGCAAAGCGCATGCAGCACCACATAAAAGTAGGTGAACAACCCCAACATGCGCCGAAACTTCGCCAACTCGGGCAAGCCAAATGTCACGCGCAAGGGGGTGATTGCCAGCGTGAGGCACAGCAGGCGCAAGGTCCAATCGCCCAAGGCCCGTATTAAATATTCCGCAGGATTAGCGCCCAAGGCCTCGTTGGCAGCGCCCCAAACCAAGCACGCAAAGGGCAACAGGCACAGCACCCACAGCACCGGCTTTGCGCTACGGTGTTGCAGCGCATGGCGAAGAGCAGCTTTCACGTCAATACAGCTTGGTCAAGTCCATGCCCGCGTAGAGCTGACCCACTTGTGCCTCGTATCCGTTGAACATCAAGGTCTTACGTTTCTTGGCAAACAAGCCGTCTTCGCCAATGCGGCGCTCGGTCGCTTGGCTCCAGCGGGGGTGGCTCACGTTCGGGTTGACGTTGGAATAAAAGCCGTACTCTTGCGGCGCAGATCGGCCCCATGAGTTGATGGGCTGCTTCTCGACAAAGCGAATCTTCACCAAGCTCTTGGCACTCTTGAAACCATACTTCCACGGCACCACCAAGCGCACAGGTGCGCCATTTTGATTGGGCAGCACTTCGCCATACATGCCAAAGCTCAGCAGCGTGAGCGGGTGCATGGCCTCGTCCATGCGCAGGCCTTCTACATAGGGCCAATCGAGCACGCGCGAACCGACGCCAGGCATGGTCTTGGGGTCGGCTTGGGTGATGAACTCCACAAACTTGGCGCTACCCAAAGGCTCGACACGTTTGATGAGTTCAGCCAGCGAATAGCCCACCCACGGAATCACCATCGACCAGCCCTCGACACAGCGCAAGCGATAGATACGTTCTTCCATCGGGCTGAGTTTGAGCAAATCTTCTAGATTGATACGGCCCGGTTTTTTGACCAAGCCTTCAATCTCCACGCTCCAAGGCTTGACCTGCAGGGTGTGCGCATATTTGGCGGGGTCTGCTTTGTCTGTGCCAAATTCGTAGAAGTTGTTGTAGCTGCTGGCGTCGCCATAGCTGGTGGTTTTCTCCATCGTGTTGGCACCACTCACTCGGCTGACAGCACCCGTCAAAGGCGCTAATTTCCCGGGCCTCAATAGGCCATCGCTGGGTATTTGCGCCATCGCGTCACGCGCGCCCCAAGTGGCCATCGACACGCCTGCAACCCCTGCGGTTACTTGCCTCAGCCAATCGCGGCGCTGAAGAAACACCGCATGTGGCGTGATCTCGCTGTCGACTGGGTGCGCAAAGCCAGAATGACTCGCCCCAAAGAACGGGTGTTGTGTCATGACCGGATCTCCTGATTTTTTAGGTGTGGGAATTGTAAAACCCACCACCCACACAGGCATAAAAAAAGCTGGCACAAGGCCAGCTTCTTGGGAGAGCGTAGGCCCTCAGATCAACGCAGGCCGGCAATGTAGTCAGACACCGCTTTGATTTCACGGTCATTCAGCTTGGCAGCCACACCCGTCATCTGGGCGCTGTTCTTACGAACGCCGTCACGGAAGGCCACCAATTGCGCCACAGCGTAGTCGGCGTGTTGGCCAGATATGCGAGGGTATTGCGAAGGAATACCAGCGCCTGTGGGCGTGTGACAGCCAGCGCAAGCGGCGATTTGGCGATCGGCAATGCCACCGCGGTAGATACGTTCACCCAACACCACCAAATCTTTTTCTTTGGCGAAGTTGGCTTTGGACACTTTGGAGCCTAACCATGCGGAAACGTTCTTCATGTCAGCATCGGACAAGCCTGCTGCCATGCCGCTCATGATGGCGTTGGCGCGTTTGCCAGACTTGAACTCTTGCAATTGCTTGGTCAAATAGTCTGGGTGCTGCTGCGCGAGCTTGGGGTAAGCCGGCGAGCCCGAGTTGCCGTCTGCACCGTGGCAAGACGCGCACACAGCGGCATAGGTGGCTTCACCTTTGGCCAAGTCGGCCTTGGCAGTTTGAACTGCTGGCTCATTGGCATGAGTAAGGGCGGGGGCCACCAAGGCGGCGGCAATCAACAAAGAGGCAATCAGCTTCATAGGTCTGCTTTGGTTAATTAGTCTCAAAGACGTCAGAAAATCTTGCCAGATTCTACAATGCTGTATGAATCAGCCAGACCCACACGACACCCCCGCCCAAATTGACACGTCAGAGGTGCTTGAAAACACGGTCTTGAACGCTGAATTTGAGGCCCAAAAAGAAGCCGAACGCGCTGCTGCCAAGGCCGCCTTCGAACTGCTCAGCCCCGCTGCCCAAGCCAAATACGCCATGGGCTGGCTACACACCGCACGGTTTTTGACCACTGCGGCACAACTGCACCACCTGCCCGCCTACGACCTGCCCGAAATCGCTTTCGTCGGCCGTTCCAATGCGGGTAAGTCCACCTGCATCAACGTGTTGACCCAGCAAAAACGCTTGGCCTACGCCTCCAAAACGCCAGGCCGTACCCAACACATCAACTTATTTGCGATGGGCCGACAGGGCAAGGCAGACGCCGTGCTGGCCGACTTGCCAGGCTACGGCTACGCGGCGGTCCCCAAGCAAGACAAGATCCGTTGGCAACAAGTGATGGCCAACTATTTGCTCACCCGCCCCAACCTGCGCGCGGTGGTGTTGATGTGTGACCCTCGCCACGGCTTGACCGATCTCGACGACATCTTGCTCGACGTGATTCGCCCACGCGTGGAAGAGGGTATGAAGTTTTTGGTGTTGCTCACCAAATCAGACAAGCTAAACCGGACCGATGGTGCCAAGGCACTGCAAATTGCCAAGTTGCAAGCCGGCGGCGGTGAAGTGCGTTTGTTCTCAGCACTGAAGAAACAAGGTGTGGACGAAGTAGCCGCCACCTTGTATCAGTGGATGCACCCTTGATCACTCACACCACTCAGTAAAGCTCAGGCGCGCCCGATGGGCGTGTTTTGAAACGCTTGTGCACCCAGAAATATTGCGCAGGCATGGTGTTGATGAACCCTTCCAAGCGCTGGTTCATCAGCGCGGTGTCCGCCTCGGCATCGTCGGTGGGGAAATCGCGCCACGCTGAATGCACCACCACCTCGTAGCCCGTCTCTGTCATGCGCGTGATGACTGGCGCCACACGCGCTCGACCCAGCTTGGAAAAGCGTGACAGCGACGGCACGGTGGCTGCGGGTTCGCCATAGAACGGTACAAAGATGGACTCGCTGGGGCCAAAGTTCATGTCGGGCAACAAATACAGCAACGCGTGTTGACGCAAGGCGCTGACGATGGGCTTGACGCCGTCTTCACGGCGGAACAAACGCACGTTGCCGAATCGTTGACGGCCCTTCGCCACCCACGCATCCACAGCCGCATTGGATTGCGGCGTGAAGATGGTGGTGAAGTGCAATGGCAGGTTCAAGGTAAGCGCAGTCCACCCCACATCTAACCCCATGAAATGCGGGGCAAACAAGACGGTGGGCACCTCGTCAGACAAAGCCGCGACATCGCCCGTCAGTTGCACACGAGACTGAATGCATGCTGCGCTGCGATGCCAAAGCCAACTGCGGTCTAGCCATGCTTGCGCGAAATGCACAAAGGTTTGGCGCGTGAGCGCATCGCGCTCGGCCTCGCTCAAATGCGGAAAACACACCCGCAGATTGGTTTGCACCACGCGGCGACGTGAAGGTATCGCCACCAACAACACTTGACCCAAGCCCGCGCCCAAGGCACGCAGCCACGACAAAGGCAAATAGCCCAAGCCGCGTAACACTCCAAGCCCCAACGCACTGAACATGCTTTAGCCCTCTGCGCGCGGTTGTTTGTTGCGGGCATAGCCCCACAGGTATTGGCCCGGCGCGTTGCGCACCATGGCCTCGACCCCTCGGTTCACGGCGGCGGCGGCGGCCTCTGGCGACACGTGGGTGTCTTTCATTTCAGGGGCCTCGAAGGGGCGCATGTGCAAGCAAAAGCCTTGGCCGGCGGGCAAGCGTTCGCACCACGTCATGATGACTTGCGCACCGGTTTGCTGCGCCAACTTGGCCAGCAAAGTCATGGTGTAGACCTCGCGGCCAAAGAACGGCGCCCACACGCCTTGGCCAAGTGGTGGCACTTGGTCGGGCAAGATCGCCGTGTAGCCGCCGCTGCGCAGCGTGCGAATGAGTGTGCGCACGCCAGCGAGCGACGTGGGGGCCGAGTCTAAATAGGGGCGAGTGCGCGCGTTGGCCACCAACGGCTCCAACCACGCTTTGCGTGCCGGCCGAAACAGTGCCACGAGCGGGCCATACGTGGGGCCAAACTTCTCAGCAATGGCTTGTGCGCCAATCTCCCACGAACCCAAATGCGGCGACATGATGATGGCGCCCTTGCCAGCTTGCATAGCCGCTTCAAAGTGCTCCGCACCGTCCCATCTCACCAAGCCTTCGAGCTTGGCGCTGTGCGGACGCATCCAGACCCAAGGCAACTCGGCCACCATCGCACCGATGGCGGCGACAGCCGGTCGCGCTGCGTGCCAATCAACGCCTGCGGCCTGCACACTCGCTTTGAAGTTGCGGCGGTAACTCGGCGACAAACCCCACACCAACCAGCCCAACACTGCGCCCAAGCGCTGCATCAACGGCAAGGGCATGCGCGCAAGGAAATGAAAGATGCGGGTGACCGGGGACATGGGGTTTTTAATGACTTTGATAAATCCACTACAATTTAGATTGTCGCCGAGTTAAAGAACTACTTGCAGGGCGACAACACACTTCGGTGTATCGGCTAAGAGCGATCTGGGCCACTCTGCTAAAGCGTTCGCCGGGCTCCCTTCAGAGTTGGCAACGCCAACCTCAACTGAATGGAGCTTTTTTTATGTCGAGCAATTTCCTTTTTACCTCTGAATCCGTTTCAGAAGGTCACCCCGACAAAGTCGCGGATCAAATTTCTGATGCGATTTTGGATGCCATCTTTACGCAAGACCCGCTCTCTCGCGTGGCTGCCGAAACGCTGACCAACACCGGCTTGGTCGTGTTGGCGGGTGAGATCACCACCAACGCGCACGTCGACTACATCCAAGTCGCACGCGACACCATCAAACGCATCGGCTACGACAACACCGAGTACGGCATCGACTACAAAGGCTGTGCCGTCATGGTTTGCTACGACAAGCAATCCAACGACATCGCCCAAGGCGTGGACCACGCGTCTGACGACCACCTCAACATCGGCGCGGGTGACCAAGGCCTAATGTTTGGCTACGCTTGCAGCGAAACGCCAGAGCTGATGCCTGCCCCGATCTACTATGCCCACCGTTTGGTCGAACGCCAAGCCCAGTTGCGCAAAGATGGCCGCCTGCCTTTCTTGCGCCCTGACGCCAAGAGCCAAGTAACCATGCGCTACGTGGACGGCAAACCACACAGCATCGACACCGTGGTGTTGTCGACACAACACAGCCCTGACCAAAGCGAGTCGGCCACCAAGATGAAAGACAGCTTCATCGAAGCCATCATCGAAGAAATCATCAAACCTGTGTTGCCCAAAGAGTGGTTGCAAGACACCCAGTATTTGATCAACCCCACAGGCCGCTTCGTCATCGGCGGCCCACAAGGCGACTGCGGTTTGACAGGCCGCAAGATCATTGTGGACACCTACGGCGGCGCATGCCCCCACGGGGGTGGCGCGTTCTCCGGCAAAGACCCATCCAAGGTTGACCGCTCAGCGGCTTATGCGGCACGCTACGTCGCCAAAAACATCGTGGCCGCGGGTTTGGCCAAGAAGTGTCAAATTCAAGTGGCCTACGCCATTGGTGTGGCACGCCCCATGAACATCACCGTGAACACCGAAGGCACGGGCGTGATCTCTGACGAAAAATTGGCCGTGTTGGTGGCTGAGCACTTTGACCTGCGCCCCAAAGGCATCATTCAAATGCTTGATTTGCTGCGCCCGATCTACACCAAGACTGCAGCATATGGCCACTTTGGCCGTGAAGAGCCCGAGTTCACTTGGGAACGCACCGACAAGGCTGCGGCATTGAAGGCCGCTGCTGGCGTGAAGTAAACGATTCTCTGTCTGTTGGCTTCGAAGGGCCTCTCGTTTTTGCGAGAGGCCCTTTTGTTTCGCGACAACGAAGAGAGGGGTTAGCCCTCTCCACCGCCCAAAGCTTTGTAGAGCTGAGCTGTCGTTCCAAGCAACTGCCGCAATACCTGCATGCGTGCCTGTTGGGCATTCAAACAATCACGTTGCACATCCAACAAGTCAAATTGGTTCGCAGCCCCTTGCTCGTAACGCACGTCCATCACACGCAAACGTTGTTGTTGACTTTGCACCCAACTCGTTTGCGAGGCCAACTGCTGCTGAAGCGTCTCTCTTGCCACCAAGAGGTCTGCCACTTCTCGAAACGCCTGTTGCAAGGTTTTTTCATAAGCGGCGACCGACTGCACTTTGCGCGCCTCGGCCACATCCAAATTGCCGGTGGTGCGTCCCCAGTCAAACAGTGGCATTTGCAGTGTGGGCACAAAGCTCCAACTGCGTGAACCCGAATCAAACAAACCATTCAGGCTGTTGCTGGCCGATCCAGACCCACCCGTCAGTTGCAAACGCGGCAAGAACGCGGCGCGTGCCACCCCAATATTGGCGTTGGCAGCGATCAAACGCAGCTCTGCGGCGCGCACGTCAGGGCGACGCAGCAACACGTCAGACGGCAAGTTCGCCCCCCAAGCCAACGACAAGTTTTGCGCATCCAACGGCAAGGCATCCGGCAAATCTGCCGGTAAGCGACCTCCGACCAACAAGGCCAAAGCATTGCGCGCCTGCTGAAGTGCACGGTCGGTGGTGAGCTGGTCACTCTGCGCTGCAGACAACGCCGCTTGCGCCGCTGCCACATCCACATCACTGGCAGCACCCAGCGCTTGCTTACGCAAAGTCAGATCAAACCATTGCTGGCGACCCAACGCAGTTTGCGCGGCCCACTGGCTGCGCAATGCCAAGTCTTGCACCAAGTAGTAGCCGTTGGCCACATCACTGACGAGCCCGAGGTGGACCACGCGTTGGTCCTCCGCACTGGCTTGGTAGTTGGACTTGGCGGCTTGCGTCAGGTCAGCCACGCGCCCCCAAAAATCCACCTCGAAAGAGACCAGATTGACATTGGCGTCGTAGCGGTTGATGCGCACGGGGGTGGCACTGATGTTGCCGACCCCCGCAGGCGTGAGCGATCCTGTGCGACCCAGCGAAATGTTGGCACTCGGGAGTTGGTCCGCACGTTGCACGCCCCACAAAGCACGCACCTCTTCCATGCGTCCCATGGCGATTCGCAAATCGTGGTTGCTCTCGATCGCTGCACGGATAAGGCCGCGCAAATGTGCGTCGGTGTAGAGCAACTCCCACGGGATGTCCTGCAACTGCGCAGTGCCCGGCGCAGTGGTTGACGCCGACCAAGTCTGCGTGAAGTCAACATCAGGTCGCTTGTAGTTCGGGGCCAAGCTGCACGCACTCAGGGCACACACGGCCGCCAAAGCCACCGCGGAGAAACGGATGCGGTCAGTCATGGCTAGCTCCTTGCGCTGCATCAGGGCGTTTGGGTTTGCCCGGGAAATAACGTCGCACCACCACAAAAAATACCGGCACCAAAAATACCGCCAACACGGTGGCACCCAACATGCCGCCAGCCACACCCGTGCCAATGGCTTGTCGGCTCTTGGCCCCCGCGCCGCTGGAGATGGCCAAGGGCATCACACCCAAGATGAAGGCAATCGAGGTCATGAGAATCGGGCGAAACCGCAGGCGGCAAGCCTCGAGTGTGGCGTCCAGCACGCTGTGACCTCGGTCATTCAACTCGCGGGCAAATTCGATGATCAAAATTGCGTTCTTCGAGGCCAAACCAATGATGGCAATCATGCCCACCTTGAAGAACACATCGTTGGGCAAGCCGCGTAACAGCACCGCCAACACCGCGCCAAACAAACCCAAGGGCACCACCAACATCACCGAAAACGGAATCGACCAGCTTTCATACAAAGCCGCCAACGCCAAGAACACGACCACCACCGAAATAGCAAACAACGCCGGCGCTTGGTTGCCCGACATCCGCTCCTCCAGTGACGTGGACGACCATTCAAAACCAAAACCTGGGGGCAACTTGGTCGCCAACTCTTCCATGGCTGCCATCGCCTCACCCGAGCTGCGGCCTGGGGCCGGTGAGCCAGAGAGCTTGGTCGATGGCAAGCCGTTGTAGCGGTCCACCCGCGGCAAGCCCACTACCCAACGGGTTTTGGCAAACTCACCCAAGGTCACCATATCGCCCCGCGTGTTGCGCACGGGCAAACGCAAAATGGTGGCAGGGTTGCTACGCAAATCGGCATCGGCTTGCATTTGCACACGCAAGATGCGGCCATCGCGCACAAAGTCGTTCACATACGACACACCCAAAGTCGATTGCAAGGTGTCGTTCAAGCTGCCCAAATCTACCGACAAAGCGCGGGCTTTCGCACGATCAATGTCCAGCAAAATTTGCGGCGCAGGCTCTTGCCCTTCTGGTCGTACGCCTGCTAAGGCCGGATGACTGGCCGCCATTCCCAACATCATGTTGCGTGCATCCATCAAGCGGTCGCGCCCTTGTCCTGCGCGATCTTGCAAGCGGAAGTCAAAACCTCCCACCGCACCCAGCTCAGGAATAGGTGGCACGTTCACCGCCAAAGCAAAGGCCTGCTTAACCGAGAACAAATACTTATTGGCTCGCTGAATCACCGCCTGCACCGAATGCTCGGTGGTTTTGCGGACGTCCCAATCTTTGAGCTTCACAAACACCAACGCTGCGTTTTGACCACGACCAAAAAACGAAAAGCCCAACACGCCAATGACGTGATCGACCTCGGACTGCTTCAAAAAGTATTGCTCCGCATTGCTCAACACCTCTTGAGTGCGCTCGGTTGAGGCACCGGGTGGCAGCTGCACCATGCTGATGAAATAGCCTTGGTCTTCGTCTGGCAAAAAGCTGCCCGGCAAACGGGTGAACAACCACACCGTGGCCACACAAATGACCAAGAACACGGCCACCCAACGCATAGGCCGTTTGATGATTTTCTCCACCTGCTCGGCATAACGGCCACTGATGCGCGTGAAGTACCGGTTGAACCAGCCCAACAGTCCCGTCTCTGTGGGAGCATGCCCCTTTTCTATGGGCAGCAACACCGTGGCGCACATGGCGGGTGTGAGCGTGATGGCCATCAGCGCAGACAACATCATGGTCAGCACCAAGGTCACCGAGAACTGCCGGTAAATCACCCCCACCGAGCCGCCGAAAAACGCCATTGGCACAAACACCGCGCACAACACCAAGGTAATGCCGATGATGGCCGCAATGATTTGGTCCATCGCTTTGCGTGTCGCATCGCGCGGTGACAAACCTTCTTCGCTCATCAAACGCTCGACGTTTTCGACCACCACAATCGCGTCATCCACCACGATGCCAATGGCCAACACCATCGCAAACAAGGTCAGCACGTTGATCGAATAACCCAACAAAAACAGGCCAGCGAACGTGCCCAGCAAAGCCACGGGCACGACCGCTGCGGGAATCAGCGTGGCGCGCAAATTACCCAAGAAGAGCCACATCACCAAGAACACCAGCACCATGGCTTCAAACAAGGTGTAGACCACGGCAGAGATGGAGATCTCCACAAACCTAGAGGTGTCGTAAGGCACATCCCAACCCACGCCTTGGGGGAAGTAAGGCTCCAGCTCTTTCATGCGCTGTTTGACGGCTTGCGCCACCTCGAGGGCATTGCCGTCAGGGGCCACACGCACCGCAATCGCAGCGGAAGGGTTGCCATCGGTGCGCGCCATGATGTCGTAACTTTGTGCGCCCAACTCAATGCGTGCCACATCTTTCAAACGCACCGCAGACCCGTCTGGCTGGGTCTTTACCAAAATCTCACCAAACTCTTCGGGGCGATTCAAACGGCTGCGCACCACCACCACGGCGTTAAGCTGCTGGCCTGCAGGCGCTGGGTTTTGGCCCATCTCACCGGTCGCCAACTGCACGTTTTGCGAACGCACGGCAGCGGCCACATCGCTGGGCGCGATGCCATACGCGTGCAGCTTGGCAGGGTTGAGCCAAATGCGCATGGAGTATTCGGTGCCAAACAACGTGGCCTCGCCCACGCCGCGCACGCGCCGAAGTTGGTCCAGTACATTGGCCGCCGCATAGCTACCCAATGCCACCGCATCTTTGCTCTTGTCGGGCGAAGTCAGCACCACAAACAGCAAGTAGTTGCGTTGCGGTTTGGTCACGGGCACACCCAATCGGCGCACATCATCTGGCAAACGCGCTTCTACACGCTTGTAACGGTTTTGCGCCTCCACCGAGGCAATGTCGACGTTGGTGCCCGCTTCAAACGTGAGCGTCAAAGTGCCCACGCCTAACTCGGACGATGATTCCATGTAGAGCAAGTGCTCGATGCCATTCATCTCCTGCTCGACCAGCGCGGTGACGGTCTGCTCAATCACCTCGGCGGATGCGCCGGGGTAGGTGATGTTGAAGGCGATGGAGGGTTGCGCCACCTGCGGGTATTGCGACACCGGCATCTTGCGCAACGACAGAACCCCAGCCATCACCAAAGCAATGGCAATCACCCACGCGAAAACGGGGCGATCAATAAAGAACTTGGCCAACATGACTTAGCGCCTTTGCTGCGAAGCCGCAGAAGCTGGCTGCGAAGCCATAGGTGCAGGTGCGGGCGCAGCGGGATCCACCGGGGTGACCGTGGCCCCAGGCTTGGCCTTTTGCAGACCGTCCACCACGATGCGCGTGCCATCTGCCAAACCACCTGTGACCACCCATTTTTCACCACTCATCGGGCCAATTTGAATCGGCAGCGGTGCCACCTTGTTGTCAGGTGTGACCGACAACACATACGCGCCGTTGGAATTCATTTGTACCGCACGCTGAGGCACGGTCATGGCTTGCGCCATCCGCGCTTGCGAGATACGCACGCGCACAAAGCTGCCGGGCAGCAGCTCGCGCTGCGGATTTGCAAACTCGGCCCGCAAAAACACATTGCCCGTGTTCACGTCTACGGTTTGCTCAGACAGCAACAGCTTGCCGGTTTGGCCGTACACCGAACCATCGGGCAACAGCAGTTGCACCTTCAGACTCTCGCCCGCTTTGACCTGTCCTTGCTTGATGGATTGACGCAAATTGAACAGCTCGTTTTCGCTTTGGCTGAAGTTCACGTAAATGGGGTCCATTTGGTCGACGTTGACCAACGGCGTGGCATCACCGCGCCCCACCAACGCCCCCTCGGTGACCAACGCATGACCCACACGCCCACTGATGGGGGATGTCACCATCGCGTTTTCATAGTCGATACTGGCCTTGGTCAACGTGGCCTTGGCTTGCTTGGCGCGGGTCACGGCGGCCTCGTACTCTTGTTGGCTCACCCCACGCACCTCAAGCAAGGCTTGGTAGCGCTGCAGCAATTGTTCAGCCGCTTGGGTGTCGGCTTGGGCTGCGTCGGCCGCAGCTCGATAAGCACGAGGGTCAATCTGGAACAAAGGTGCACCGCCCTTAATGTCCGCGCCTTCTTTGAACAAGATCTTCTCCACCACACCTTCGACGCGGGCGCGCACTTGCGCAGTGCGAACCGCTTGCAAGCGACCGGACAAGTCGGTGGTCAGCTCCACGGGGCCGTTTGACACCGTCATCACATTCACCTCGGCAGGTGGTGGGCCACCTGCACCGGCGGGAGGTTTGCCATCGGAGGAAGGGCCACAAGCCACAAGGCTAACCAACGCCAGTGAACCAAGGGCGATGTTGTGAAAACGCGAGGGGAGCATGAAAAAAACCTTTTGCAGACACCGAAAGAGGCGGCCACATGGGACAGCCTCGTGATTCAAAAACAGGTAAACCGGACAAGCTCACATTGTGCAACGCGCAGGTAAAGCCTATGTAAAAGTCGGCGACACCCATGGCAGACCGATACGGTCTTGGCAGGAAACGCCTTGCGGGTGGTCTTTAGCTAGCCTGCTGCTGCAAAGCCCACATCTGGGCATAGCGCCCATTCATCGCCAACAGCGCCACATGCGAACCCCGCTCCACGATGTGCCCCCCATCGAGCACCAAAATTTCATGCGCATCTACCACGGTCGACAAGCGATGCGCGATCACCAACGTGGTTTTATTCTCAGCAGCACTTTGAAGTTCGGCTTGAATGGCGCGCTCATTCGCACTGTCTAACGCAGATGTCGCTTCATCAAAAATCACAATCGGCGGGTTCTTCAGCAAGGTGCGTGCAATCGCCACACGCTGCTTTTCGCCCCCCGACAATTTCAAACCGCGCTCGCCCACCATGGTGTCGTAGCCCTTGGGTGTGGCAGAAATGAAGTCATGGATG
>CAIODK010000003.1 GCA_903856995.1 uncultured Burkholderiales bacterium | reverse complement strand
GCGACCCTTGTCTTGCCCGCCCAAGCAGCACCGCACGCCAAAGCGGTGCGCAGCGAGCCCCCCGCACACACGGCGGGCGACATCGGCCAACTGCCCCGCGAGGTCGAAGCCGCACTGCATCGTGCCAAAGTGCCGAACGACAACTTCCATGTGATGGTGGTCGACACCAGCGCCAACAGCACACCGCGTCTGAGCCACCAAGCCCATGTGCGCGTGAACCCCGCCTCGCTGATGAAGCTAGCCACCACCACCGCCGCCATCGACACCCTCGGCCCCGCCTTTGTGTGGCGCACGCCCGTGTACATCGATGGCCCGGTGCGCGACGGTGTGTTGCACGGCAACGTGTATGTGCGCGGCAGCGGGGACCCACGCTTCGTGGTGGAACGACTGTGGCTGCTGATGCGCCGCATCCAAGGCTTGGGCATCCACAAAATTCAAGGCGATATCGTGCTCGACCGCAGCGCGTTTGATGTCTCGCCGCGCGACGCCGCCAGCTTTGATGGCGAGCCGCTGCGCCCCTACAACGCCGCGCCCGATGCGTTACTGCTCAACTTCAAATCGCTGCTCATTCAGTTTGTGCCCGACCGTGCGGCCAACGTGGCGCGTGTGCAAATTGAGCCGCCACTCGCTGGCGTGCAGTTCCCCGCCACCGTGCCGCTGAGCAACGGTGACTGCAGCGACTACCGCAGCGCCTTGCGTGCCGACTGGAGCGACCCGACACGCATCCGCTTTGCGGGCAACTTCCCCGCCGTCTGCGGCGAAAAAATGTGGCCCATCGCCTATGCCGCGCCCCAGCAGTTTGCACAACGGGCCGTGGCTGGCATGTGGCAACAACTGGGTGGCCACCTGAGCGGTCAAGTACGCGATGGCCCTGTGCCCGCCAACTTGCAGGCTGCCTTCACCGTGGAGTCGGCCACTTTGGCCGAGACCATCCGCGACATCAACAAATACAGCAACAACGTGATGGCGCAGCATGTGTTCCTCACCCTCAGCCAGCAGCAAAGCGGCGTAGGAAGTTTTGCGGCCTCTCGCGAGGTCATGCAGCGCTGGTGGGTCGAGCGCGTGGGCGGCGACGTGCCCACCTTTGACAACGGCTCGGGCCTCAGCCGCGAAGAGCGCATCAGCGCCCAAGCCTTGGCGCGATTGCTGCAAGTGGCGTGGGCATCGCCCACCATGTCGGAGCTGATGAGCTCGCTGCCCGTGACAGGCCTAGACGGCACGATGAAACGCAGCAAAGCACAAGCCACGGCCCACTTGAAAACCGGCAGCCTGCGGGATGTGGCTGGCGTGGCTGGCTTTGTCGACACCGCCAGCGGCAAACGACTGGTGGTGGTGGCCATCCTGCACCACGCCAATGCGAATGCAGCGCGCCCAGCGCTAGACGCCATGATTGACTGGGCGGGGAGACAACCGTGATGAACTACACCGACTGGATCGGCTACGCCGCCGCTTTTCTAACCACCGCGAGCTTTGTGCCGCAAGCGTGGCTGACCTTCAAGACACGCGACGTGCGCGGTATTTCATTGGGGATGTACAGCGCCTTCACGCTCGGCATTGCGCTGTGGCTGGCCTACGGCTTGCTGATCGAAGCCTGGCCCGTGGTGATCGCCAACATCATCACCCTAGCGCTCGCAGCGAGTATCTTGGCGATGCGCTTGCGATTTGGGCGCGGGGCTTAAGGCGCCCAGCCGAATGAAATCAATACCGCGATCATGCGGTCTGCCAAATAACGGTTGGTCAAAGGCGTTAAGTTGATCTCATCGGCAAAGACATCCGTTTGATAATCAATTGAGGAGGCACCACCGGCCAGGTCTGCCAACGCACAACCGGCGGCAGGGGCAACAACAGTACAAGCAGGGGTATACAAACCAAGCGCTGAAAACCCAATGCCGCTGTAGTTACCGACTGCACCACCCTCTGCCGTCACCGAGCCGGCAAAGCTGTTGAATTCAGTCGTGCGATCCAGGAAGGCCACCGGCTTGCGGTCTTGCGTATACGTGGTGTTCAACTTGTACAACAAACTGAAGTTAAACGAGTTGGTGGCGGAGTTACTCAAATTCTGAAT
>CAIODK010000002.1 GCA_903856995.1 uncultured Burkholderiales bacterium | reverse complement strand
GGGTTGAGCGTGTGCACGCCTTCGTCTGTGAAAAGTTCGCCTGGAATCATGACCTGATCCTTAAACAATGGGTTGATGCACGGTCACCAGTTTGGTGCCGTCAGGGAAGGTGGCTTCTACTTGGATGTCGGGAATCATTTCTGCGATGCCATCCATGACATCGGCGCGCGAGAGCAGGCTGCGGCCTTCGCTCATGAGTTGCGCCACGGTTTTGCCATCGCGCGCACCTTCCATCACGGCGGCACTGATGAAGGCCACCGCTTCTGGGTAGTTGAGTTTGAGGCCGCGGGCTTTTCGGCGCTCAGCCAAAAGTCCTGCTGTGAAGATAAGGAGTTTGTCTTTTTCGCGTGGGGTGAGTTCCATGGTGCACTCGTTTGAAGTTCAGATTCAAGCTTACCTCAAGCAACATGCATGCCCTTGCGCTTCGGCAGAATCTTTGGGCTGCACCGCAAAAGGGCATATCTATTTTGGTGCTCATCAACATCAAATGCACAATTTTGGTTCATTTTTTGACCTGAACATGGCCTTCGTGCGGGCTCAATCCATTCTTAAATGAACAGGAACAAGGCGTTTCCACTCTGATCAAGATGCGAAACCAATGGGTTGGCACAGCCCTTGCAGAAGGCTAAGCAGCGTTGCAGTTCTTCGCTTGTTTACCAACCTTCCTTTATTTGATTGGAGTGCTCTTATGTTGAATCGTCGTGGCAATCTGAAAGCCTTGGCTCTTGCATCTGCTCTCGTAGCAGGTGGTTTGTCTTTCTCTGTACAAGCTCAAACTTCTAACACCATCAAAGTGGGCATCTTGCACAGTTTGTCTGGCACCATGGCCATTTCTGAAACTGTGTTGAAAGACACCGTGTTGATGGCCATCGATGAGATCAACGCCAAAGGCGGTGTGTTGGGCAAGAAGCTCGAACCCGTGGTGGTCGATCCTGCTTCTAACTGGCCTTTGTTTGCTGAAAAAACCAAGCAACTCTTGGGTCAAGACAAAGTTTCCGTGATCTTCGGTTGCTGGACTTCTGTGTCACGCAAGTCTGTGTTGCCAGTGGTTGAAGAAATGAACGGCTTGCTGTTCTACCCCGTGCAGTACGAAGGTGAAGAGCTGTCTAAGAACGTGTTCTACACAGGTGCAGCACCTAACCAACAAGCCATTCCTGCTGTTGACTATTTGATGAGCAAAGACGGCGGCGCTGCCAAGCGTTGGGTCTTGCTCGGTACCGACTATGTGTACCCCCGTACCACCAACAAAATCTTGCGCGCTTACCTCAAGAGCAAAGGCGTGAAAGATTCTGACATCGATGAGAAGTACACACCCTTCGGTCACTCAGACTATCAAACCATTGTGGCTGACGTGAAGAAATTTGCCGCTGGTGGCAAAACAGCGGTGGTGTCTACCATCAACGGTGACTCTAACGTTCCTTTCTACAAAGAGTTGGGTAACGCTGGCCTCAAAGCCAAAGACGTTCCCGTTGTTGCCTTCTCTGTGGGCGAAGAAGAATTGCGCGGTGTAGATACAAAACCATTGGTGGGTCACTTGGCTGCATGGAACTATTTCATGAGCATTAAAAATCCTGCCAACGATGAGTTCACCAAAAAATGGGCTACTTACGCGAAAGCAAAAAATATCGC
>CAIODK010000001.1 GCA_903856995.1 uncultured Burkholderiales bacterium | reverse complement strand
GCGTTGGAGAAGGGCAGTTCGATCTACGGGATGCCGATTCTGGAGGCGTACAAGGCCAAGACGGTGATTGTGAACAAGCGCTCGATGGCGTCGGGGTACGCGGGCTTGGACAATGAGTTGTTCTACATGGACAAGACCATGATGGTGTTTGGAGACGCCAAGAAGGTGGTTGAGGACATGGTGAAAGCGATCGAATGAACGCGGCACAAAAACCTTGGTTAACCGCCTATCCTGAAGGCGTGCCTTCCGACATCGATGCAACCGCGTACAGCTCGCTGGTGGAGTTGATGCAAGAAAGCTTTCGCCAGTACGGGGACAGAACGGCATTCAGCTTTATGGGTCGTGGCCTCACGTATACCGAGCTGGATCGTTTGAGCCAAGTGTTTGCAGCGTATTTGCAAGGTCTGGGGTTGCAGCTGGGTGACCGCGTGGCCATCATGCTGCCCAATGTTTTGCAATACCCCATTGCGGTGGCTGCTGTTTTGAGGGCCGGGTTTGTTGTGGTGAACGTTAACCCGCTGTACACACCGAGGGAGTTGGAGTTTCAGCTCAAAGACTCAGGTGCCAAAGCCATTGTGATTTTGGAAAACTTCGGCGCCACGCTACAGGAATGCCTGACGCGCACGTCCATCAAACATGTGGTGCTGTGCGCCATGGGCGATCGTTTGGGTTGGCTCAAAGGCGCATTGGTGAACCATGTGGTGCGCAAGATTAAAAAATTGGTGCCTGCGTTTGTGTTGCCATCAGCCGTGCGTTTCAACGACGCACTCGACCTAGGTGAGCGCGCCACACTCACATTGCCATCGATCCACGGAGACGACTTGGCTGTATTGCAATACACCGGTGGTACGACGGGTGTCGCCAAGGGCGCAGAGCTCTTGCATCGCAATTTGGTGGCAAACATGTTGCAGGCCTCAGAATGGTGCGGGCCTGCTTTGAAGCGTATCCCTGCCAATGAGATCCCCACTTTTATTTGCGCTCTTCCGCTGTATCACATCTTTGCTTTCAACGTGAATTTGTTGTCGTGTATGCGCATGGGTGGGTGTTCCGTGTTGATCCCGAATCCTCGGGATTTGCCCGCAGTTCTCAAAGAGTTGTCAAAGCACCGCTTCCACATTTTCCCTGCGGTCAATACTCTGTTCAACGCGTTGGCAAACCACCCTGATTTCAACAAAGTCGATTGGTCTAATTTGAAAGTCACTTTGGGTGGCGGCACCGCGGTTCAAGGCCCCGTGGCAAAGCTGTGGCTGGAGAAAACAGGCTGCTCGATTTGTGAGGCTTATGGTTTGTCTGAAACCAGCCCCGCAGCAAGCGCCAATCCTGTGACCAACCAAGTTTTCACTGGCTCGATTGGCGTGCCACTTTCCAGTACGGAGATGAAGATCATCGACGACGACGGTAACGAAGTACCTGTCGGGCAACCGGGTGAGATTGTGATTCGCGGGCCTCAGGTCATGGCGGGCTATTGGCAACGGCCTGACGAAACTGCACGCGTGATGACACCGGATGGCTTCTTCAAATCTGGCGATGTGGGTGTCATGGATGAGCGCGGCTACTTCCGCATCGTGGACCGCAAGAAAGACATGATTTTGGTCAGTGGCTTCAACGTCTATCCCACCGAGGTGGAAGAGGTGGTGGCTGGTTTGGCGGGTGTATTGGAGTGCGCCGTGATCGGCATTCCCGATGAGCGCTCGGGCGAAGCGGTCAAGCTCGTGGTGGTCAAGAAAGACCCCGCACTCACCGAAGCGCAAGTGCTGGAGCATTGCAAGCACAACCTGACGGGCTATAAGTTGCCTCGCGTGATTGAATTTCGGACGGAGTTGCCCAAAACGCCTGTGGGCAAGGTGCTGCGCCGCGAATTGCGCGATAAAAAACAAATATGAGCCGCATCGCGCTGATCAGCGCCATGCACGAGGAGCTGGCCGCGGTACTGGCTCGTATGCCTGACGAACAAAAAACCGTGGTCGCCGGTCGCGAGTTTTGGATCGGGCATTGGCATGGCCACGAGGTCGTGGCTGTGCTGTCGCGCATCGGTAAGGTGGCAGCAGCCACCACAGCCACCACCTTGATTGAGCGCTTCGGTGTGAGTCGCATGGTGTTCACGGGTGTGGCCGGCGGTTTGGCGCCGCACGTCAACGTCGGCGATGTGGTGGTGGCCCGCGAGTTCATCCAACACGACATGGACGCCTCGCCCTTGTTCCCGCGCTACGAAGTGCCGTTGATGGGTCGGGCACGGTTCCCTGCAGACCTCGCTTTGACCGACGCTTTAGTCGCTGCTGCGCCCGTGGCTTTGGACGCGATGCTGGCGTCCTTGCCGCGTCACGATTGGCTTGGCTTAGACCTTGCGGCTGCGCGTGTGCACCAAGGGTTGATTGCAAGCGGCGACCGTTTTGTCTCACAAACCGCTGAGAGCCAGGCGTTGCAACAAGCGTTGCCAGAGGCCTTGGCGGTGGAGATGGAGTGTGCGGCCATCGCGCAGGTTTGCTACGACTATGGCGTGCCGTTGGCGGCGGTCCGGACCATTTCAGACCGAGCGGATGACGCGGCGCATGTGGACTTTCCGCGTTTTATTCAAACCATCGCCAGCCACTACAGCGTGGCGGTGCTTGACCGTTTGTTGGCACAGTTGCCCGCGTAGCTTATTTCAACCACCCACGCTTGCGGAAGTACCACATCGGCACCAAGGCGCTCGCCACCATCAGCGCCAACGCAAATGGATAGCCCCATGATTGGTTCAGTTCAGGCATGTATTGGAAGTTCATGCCGTAAATGCTGGCAATCAGGGTGGGCGGCAACAGGGCCACGCTGGCCACCGAGAAGATTTTGATGATCTTGTTCTGGTTGATGTTGATGAAGCCCACGGTGGCATCCATCAAGAAGTTGATCTTGTCGAACAAAAAGGCGGTGTGGTTGTCTAGCGATTCGATGTCACGCAAAATTTGACGGGCTTCTTCAAATTGATCGGCGTTCAACATGCGCGAGCGCATCATGAAGCTCACCGCACGGCGGGTATCCATCACATTGCGGCGAATGCGACCATTCAAATCTTCCTGGCGGGCAATGGCGCCCAGCACCTCGCCGGCCAACACGTCGGTCACGTCTTCGGACAGCACCAACTTGCCGGATTTTTCGAGTTGATCGTAAATACCTTCGAGCGTGTCAGCGGAGTATTCGGCGTCGGCATCAAAGAGTTTCAGCAACACATCTTTGTCGTCTTCAATCAAGCCCGGTGCACGGCGGGCGCGCATACGTAACAAGCGGAACACAGGCACGTCTTCGTCGTGGATGGAGAACAGCACACCACGACTGCGCAAGGACGCATTGTTTTGGTTCAAGATGAACGCCACACGCACAGTGCGGGGCTCGTCTTCGTCCGCGATTAAAAAGTCGCTGCGGATGTGTAGTTCGCCGTTGTCTTCTTCATAGAAACGGGCAGATTCCTCAATGTCCTCGTCCATCGCGTCTTCTGGAATGGAGAGGCCGTAATACTGCTTGATCCAGCGTTTTTCCTCAAGCGTCGGGGCTTCGAGGTCAACCCAGATCGGTTGGAATTTGGAGAGTTCTTCCAGCGATTCGATCTCTTCCTGGAAGAGGCGACCGTTGGCCAGCGTGAAGATGTTGAGCATTGCAGTCCTTGCGCGTGGGGCACAGAAATTCGAAGGTTCAGAGATGTAGCTTTCGAATTCGCTGGGGGCCTAAGGGGCTGGTGCGAACCGAAAGCTACCGACTAGGGTAGGTTTCCAAGGAGATGGCTCCGCTGTTGATGTGGGTCGGATTATCGCATCGAGGCCACGCGATCTAGGGGTTTTCCGTAGGCGGGTTTTAGCGTTTATTGATCCAAAGCCATTGCCTTTTGCAAAATCAAGGTGCATAGTGAAGTTGCTAACCCAGCAAAGGAGGCTTTTTATGAACTTGACGATCAGTGGTCACCATCTTGAAGTAACCCCCGCCCTGCGCAGCTATGTGGCAGGCAAGCTAGACCGAATTACCCGACATTTTGATCAGGTGGTGGATGTAAAAGTGCTGCTTAGCATTGAGAACCAAACCGAGAAAGAGGGTCGACAAAAGGCCGAGTGCAACATTCACGTCAAAGGCAGTGACATGTTTGCCGAAAGTGCCCACGAGGACATGTATGCCGCCGTGGACGAGCTGGTCGACAAACTAGACCGGCAGGTCGTTCGCCACAAAGATAGATTGCAAAGTCATAGTCATGAGAGCCCCAAACGCTTGATGTGATAATTTGAAATCTTTTCAAAACCGCCCTTGATGGCGGTTTTGTGCGTTTTGGGCTTGTTAATTTGCGGGTGCATAATCTGCGCTCAATCATGAATCGCTTAGTTTCCATCCTTCCTCCGGCACAAGTGCTTGTGCGCGTCGAGGTCACCAGTAAAAAGCGCGCCTTTGAAGAGGCGGGCTTGCTGTTTGAGGGTCTGCATGGCCTCAACCGCGCGTTGGTGGCTGAGAGCTTATTTGCGCGTGAGCGCTTGGGCTCGACAGGCTTGGGCCACGGCGTGGCGATTCCGCATGGGCGGATCAAAGGTTTGAAGTCCCCGATGGCGGCAGTGTTCCAGTTGGACAAGGCGATTGGCTTTGACGCACCAGATGAACAGCCGGTGAGTTTGCTTATATTTTTGCTGGTGCCCGAGGCGTCCACGCAAAAGCACCTCGAAATTCTGTCTGAAATCGCCGAGTTGTTGAGTGATACAGGCCTGCGCGAAAAAATCAAAAATTGTGATGATGCCGTCGAACTCCACAGCATCATCTCGACTTGGAACGCGGTGCAATCGTGAGGCCTTCCGTCATCAGTGCGGATGTGTTGTTTGAGGCGTTTCGTTCGCGACTGCGTTGGGAATGGATTGCCGGCTTAGGTGCCTCAGAGCGTCACTTTGATGAAGTGGCTGTGCGCGCCGCCCGATCGGGCGCTGACTTGGTGGGCTACCTCAACTACATCCACCCCTACCGTGTGCAGGTGCTGGGCGAGCGTGAAACCAACTATGTGAGCAAAAGCACGCCCGAAGATTGTGCGCGTCGCATTGCGCGCATCGTCACCTTGGAGCCGCCTGTGGTGGTCTTGGCAGATGGGCAAGAAGCGCCCGAGGCGCTCATTGCCATGTGCGAACGCGCACAAATCCCATTGTTTGCAACCCAGGAGTCATCGGCCTTTGCCATTGACTTGTTGCGCGCTTATTTGTCCAAGCACTT